>JAFEBR010000290.1 GCA_018242565.1 Planctomycetota bacterium
ACGGGGCCGAGAGGTGCCGCGTTGTGCCCGTCCAATGATACTGGCGCCAGGAATTGATCAGGGATTCGTCGCGATCCCCCCGACTTCGGCTGGGCCTCCCGTGCCGGCTGGTTCGCTGGGCGCGTGCTCGCCTGTTGTTGGTCTGAAGCCGACGGCGAGGACGCTGGGGCTTGCTGCACTGTCTGGATCCGGCGTTGCACCGACGTGAATTCGCTCGACTCCAGCGTTTCAGCCAGTGTGGCTCGTATCGGATTCAGATCGATCCCGGCGCGCCGGGACCAAGCGCAGGCCAGGAGAGCCTGTTCATCGAGCAGTCGAGCGGCCTTGAAACGCGCCTGAAAGAAATTGCCCAACTGTTGATCTTCTTCGTTGGCTCGGCGGGCAACGTGTTGACACAAAATCCGCATCCACCACGAGATATCGCTCAACCGCGAACGAATGATTTTCAGCCGGTCGGAATCCAGGCGGATGGTGTTCAGTTCCTCGTCAGTCGGCTCGGCGGCTTGGCCGTCGGAGGTTTTGCGAACCGGACAAAGTGTCAGCCAGCGCCGTTCTACTTTCCGCTACTCTACTATCTCCTGCTCTCTGCGGCCCCGCCGCAGTGGCGGACGACGCGATTCATGACATGGACGATGGCGATTTCGCTGGGGGAAAACACTTCGCCACGCGGCAAGCGAGCCATTACGGTCTCCAATCATCAGTTCGGCCACAGAATTGCACCACAGTCATTGCGCTTCTGACAATACTGTACGTAACTCACTACTGTTCAGAATAATACACATTAGGCGACGTTTTGCAACCGTGACGCCAAAAAGTGGTGTGTCCCCGTGCTCAGCAGCACGAAGGGGCAGGAAACCCACAGCCAAGAACCCGATTTGCAAACGTGGGCAAAAGCCCAGCCAGACGAAGCAATCTGGTTTCGGGATCGTTTCACCGGCACGACGATGGATCGTCCCGGCTTGGACAAGCTCTTGGCTGACGTTCGTAGCGGTAAAATTTCCAAAGTCTGCGTCTGGCGATTGGATCGACTCGGAAGAACTGCCAAAGGTTTGCTAACACTTTTGGATGAATTGCAGGTCTTGGGCGTTGGTTTTGTATCGCTGCGGGAAGGCTTCGACCTTTCCACCCCTGCCGGTCGTTTGATGGCTGGCGTTTTGGCTTCGGTTGCTGCCTACGAAACCGAAGTTCGCAAGGAGCGGCAGTTGGCAGGCATCGCCAAGGCGAAGGCTGACGGCAAGACTTGGGGTGGTCGCAAAACCGGCACACGGGTCAAGCTGACTACAGAGAAGGAAGTAGCCATTCGACAGCTTCACGACCAAGGCTACAGCATCGCTTCCATTGCCCGAACTGTCGGCCTGACCCGTAAAACGATCTATCGTGCGTTGGGCCGGGAACTCGTCGGCAATTGAGATGGCTTTGGCGTCGCCCACGCCCAGCCCATCGAAGGCCACTGCTTCAACAAATCATCCATACTTTCGCCATCGCCATCATCGCTCCCGCCGTGCGAGCAAACGAGCAAAGTCATGGCATGGCCGTTCGTGCTGACGCCAATCTGGTTGCGAGCAAACGAGCAAAGGGTAGGCAGGGGACTTTGCACGCTTTGCTCGCAACGGCAAGACCAGAAAAGCGATGGGCAGGAATGGCGATGGGAAAGCGGTCGGCAAGTGCGAAGTCAAAGCTGATGCTGAACACGACGATGAGGCGATGATTTTATTTGTTGAAGCCATCGCCGATCATCGTGGCGGGGCTGACGCTTTGCGTTGCCGATGCCAAGGCGATGGCTGTTGCAAAGATAAGAATCAAACAATTCTTGGCGATTCCCTTGGCAGGCAAGGTGGTCGTCCCCTGTCCCGTGATGGCTATGCCACTGTTTCTTCTTCATCGTGGCGTTGAATCACGCTCACGAACGCACGGGGCTGCGCCAAGAATCGCCAGCGGGGGCGATAGATACACGCATGAAGACGTTTCACGAATGGCTGGCAGAACGCACGGCGAAGAACGAAGGGCTGTGGCTCAACGACAAGAATGCCGTGGTCGGCATGTCGAACATCAACCCGCTGTTGCAGAAGAAAGCAAAGGTCAAGCCATTGAAACTGCCGAAGGCGAAGCCTGTGCTGGGCGTCGCGGGAGCGACGCCCAAGCTCTTCAAGACAACGCAACCGGCTGCGTTCAAGCCAAAGACGCAACGCATCAATAGACGATAAGCGTGCCGTTCGGAAACTCGCCTTGCCATCCACACGGAAAATGTCCTTTGACGTACCAATATGCTTGGCTTGCATAAAAGCCGGGTGGGTACACGTCAGCAAATTCCGATTCCATACAAACGCCAAGCATGTCCCATTGAACCATGTTCTCAAAAACCTTGGGGAGGTTGTTTTGCTGAACTACTGTTTCAATCTTGCGTTGCACAAGGGGAATCGTGGTTGCCTTGACCATATCGACGATTTCATTCCATTGGCTTAATCGCTCTTTTGATCGCTCAAGAAGTCGCTCACGGTATTGATTACAAGCTTCAAGGCACAAATTCTCCCATTCAATTGAACTGCAATGCTCAATTGCTTCGTCCCACGAAGAAAGCACAATGGCTTTTTGAGCGTCCTTCACGCCAACCTTCGTGAACCACTCTACTTTCTCAAGTTGCTCTATCGTCGCCAGCGTTTGCGGCTTCATATCATTCCTCACGGTTTACGCAGGGGAAGTCGTCCGGGAATTCGAGGTACAAGGGCATCATCAAGTAAGCCAAACGCTGCCCGCTGACGGGCAGCTTGGGCGGCAAGCTCTGCTGCCTGTGTTGGCGATAAACCACCGGCTTCCAACGCTTGTTGGAGTGCCTGCCCGTACTGAGCATTCGTTGGCGTTTTGCCGAACAGAGAGCCGTTGGGGCGATACTGGTTCCAGAATCCCTCAAGCGACCGATGAAACTCGAAGTGCGGTGTTCCCGGCTCGGTGAAGGCATTTCCCCGAAGGGCATTTGCCAAGCCTTCTTCTTCGGGAATGATACTGCGGAAGGCCGCATTCTGATTGAGATGATTGGCTTGCTCACCCGTCCCACGAAGTTCGGCAGCTAAATCACCGTACTTTGCCGTTCTCGGAGTTATTGGAGCAACTGGACTTCTTAAATCATCCTGTAGCTTAATCACGCCCTGCGAATTCTGCAAATGAGCCGCGCCCGGAAATCTCTCACGGGAAAAATTTGCCGCCCCGCTGACTGGTGGGGCTAAATTGGCAAACGGATCAGCCCCCTGATCCTGAAAACGAATCTGCAATCGGCCGCTTGGACGGGCCGAGTCTAAGCGGAAACTCGGTGGGTTGTTTACTGCATGATTCGTCGCTGCACTTAACAGTCCGTTTTCGATCATGTTCACTAGGTCCCCATCGCTACCCGCGGCACCCTCAACGAAGTTTTCCATCGCGTCGCGGACAGGCGGGTTGTTCAGTGCGGCTGCAACTACCGGAGATGCCGCGAGCTTAGCGGCACTTGCCTCTAACGCCGCAGATGCGTTTGCGGTCGCAGTTACGACGATTGGAGCACCCACTTCGACTGCTGGCCCGGCCAAGACGATTCCGAGAATTGCGAGGGGGACATATGGCCCGTATACCGCACGATTGTATTCCGCCTGGTCGGCATTTGCCTGCCATTTTTTTAGTTCAGAGTTCACAATCGCGTTAGTGTCCAGTGCGTTATGGGAGTCCAATTTCCGTTCCAAGTGTTCTTTCTCCCAACGAAGCTGGTTCTTAATATGTTGCGAGTAGGCATTTTTTTTCAGTTCTGCATTAACTTTTTCCAATTTCGCTTTGATGGCTGAGATCTTCTCCGCCTCGGATGGGCTCATTTCGGGTTTCTGGGGCCCAGCATTGCCATTGGCGCCCTGAGAATTGCTGATTCCACCGCTTTCAGCTTCCTCTGAATTGCAGACTGTCACCTTGTCTGCTGTCGCTTTCGGCGAACTGCCTCGGCCGTTCGAGACCGATAAATCTGTCGTTCCGGCTGAACGAATCGGCGATATCGTGACGATTTCCGCGGGACTGACAACATGATCCTGCTGTGCCGGCGTCGTTCCGAATGAAACTTTCGTATCAGACGAAAAGCCGGTACCGATAATGACCACAATGTCGCCGCCAGCGGTGCTGGCTTGGGCGGTGGGTGAACCGGCGACCATCACAGCAGTCACGGAAGGGGCGGTGTTGGCGTTACTGGTGTTGGAACTGCTTGTCGAAGAATTTGTCGAATTCCCGTTTTCGCTGTCGGATTGGTACTGCAGCTGGTTCGTAGTCGTTGATGGCGATGCTCCGCCTGCATTGGTCACGATCAGTGAGGCAGAGCCGACCGCGTGGGCCGGGGTAAACGCCAGAATCTCAGTTGAGCTGAGGACGAGGGTCGGAACGGAGCCGGTTCCACCAATCGAAACCGTACTGTCGCTGGTGAACCCTGAGCCGAGAATCAGAATCGTGTCGCCACCCGAAGCGCTGACGCCGTTCCGCGTAGGGCCGGCAACGACCGCGGCATTGACGGTTGGCGCTGTACTCGACGTCGTCGAAGCCGGCAGTGTTGTCTGACCGAGATCGGTCGTGACGCCATCAACCGTGATTTGTGTATCGTTGCCGACACGGTCTTCGGTAACGGGCGCCCCCACGGCGGTCCCATCGGGATTGGTCTTGGTCACCGTGTCGTGGTCATTCCACCAACTGGTGACGGATTCCTTTTCGGAATTCGTGGGATGTTCGGTCGTGGTCCCATTCGTCGCCAAGGTCGCCGTATCAGTATCCGTCCGGGTGCCGTTTCCGAAGGCTCCATCAAAATCGTTATACGTCGTGGTGGTCTTGATACCGGTGGTCGAGTCGATTTTTCTGACCGTACCGGTGACTCGATCACTGGTTTGAATACCCACTTTTGACTTCGCTTCGGCGGCATCGGTTCCGGAACCGTCGGGAATGATTGACAGTTCGTCTGTGCCATGACCCAGGCCCCATTCGTCGAAGGTCGTGGTTTCCGTCAGGTCCACCTGTTCACCCTCGGCGTCGGTCCCCTGGACGGAAATCTTCAATTTCAAATGCTGAAAGTTCGTGATGTTGCTTTCGACATCTTCCGAACCCGATTCGGTATTGGTGGTGGTGATCGTGGGTGCATTCGCGGTTGTGCCCAAGACACTCCTGATTTCATCCGTTACCGAACCGGTATCCCGGCCGGTCCCTTTCTGGCCGTCCTGGTTGTTGACCTCCAGGGACACATCCATGCCGGTCACAGGATCCACCATGTGCAGCAGCGTACCCCACCGTTCGCTCCCCTGGCCGTTCGATTCGATCTGCCCATTATTGTTTTCAGTGTCGGCCCCATTGAGCGCCGTCAGCGCTCCGCCGGCATCGGCAAACGAATCCCCGCCATGCCCGTCCTGGTTGTTCGCACCCCCCGTTGTGCCTCGCCCACGCGACTCGGCGGTCGCCTCGACGGCATTCCCGTGTCCATCGTCGGTATTGACCGTTTTTGAGATCTGGGCTGCGGAGCGGCCACCGACGCCGGTGTCGTCGTGGGTTTTAAACTCACCCCCGCCGGAGTCGTTGCCCCGGGATGGGGCCTTGTCGTGGCTGTTGTCTGCCGAATTGCCGTTGTCGTTCGTGCGCAGGGTTGATGACAGGACCACTTCGGTGCCCGGTGCCGGGCTCCCGGCCACGCTCGAGTCGATGTCGCCATGGCTTTCGAATTCATCGTCATCTTCCGAATTCGATTTCGCGGCGAACTCCTCGGGACCGGCCCCGCTGCTACCAAACGCTGATTTGTCTTCGAGCTTGTCCCCAGAATCGGCGTGGTACTTGTCTTTACCCGTACCGCTGGAAAGCAGTTTCATCTGCAGTCCGGTCACAGGATCCGTCAAATTGAGATTGGCGAACCCGCCGCTGTCGGCTTGGCCGCCCCCCTCATCGCTGTCGTGCAGGTCGAGTTTGTCGTAACCCGAGGCCCCCGCGACGGGCGCTGTGGAAGCCCCGGACGATGAACTGGAACTGGTAGCTGCCGACGCGGAAGAGGTGGCTTGAGCACCGTTGGCTGTTCCCGCGGATCCGGCCACGGC
Source organism: Planctomycetota bacterium (assembly GCA_018242565.1). GTDB lineage: Bacteria > Planctomycetota > Planctomycetia > Planctomycetales > Planctomycetaceae > JACQFH01. The sequence goes on from JAFEBR010000290.1 coordinate 6,066, forward strand.
CGCACCCGCGGTATCTTCGGCCGCATCCTCTTCGTCCGCGACAGTCTGGAAATCCTGACCGCCGGAATTCAGGAACTCAAACACCGTGAACACGCCCGCTCCGACCGGGAACGTGTGCGTGACTTTGTACTCGCGCTGTCCCTCGGTTTTATCGGTGGCTTTCGATTTCGCGTCGTCCGTGATGTGATCGGTGTCGCTTTCGTTCGCGGCAGGCGAACTGCCGAGCAGGCCGCCTGCTCCGGTCCCCGCGTCGGGGGCTTTCGCACCGTGCTGGTCAGTCGAATCGTCGGTCTCATCTGCGTTGATCGTGTCGGTGGTCGTGCCGTGCGATTCGATGGTGTCGGTGCTACCGTCGGCGTGAGTGATCGTTTCGCTGGCGCGCACGATTTTGTCGGTGATCACGGTCTTCGGATGCGACTCGGAGTGTCCGATCGCCGTGTCTTCTTCCTCGTCCCCGGCCGGCGTGTCGATCTCTTCGCCCGGGTCGTCATCCTGGGCCTGATAGTCATCCTGATCTTCAAGGGTCAATTCTTCTTCGAAATCGACAGCGTCATTGGCCCCCACGTTGCCATGTGTTTCGATGCGAATCGACTGTCGATCCGACGCTTTTCCTTTGTTCGAGGCCGAGTCGTCGAACTTCGTATCGTCTTTGGCGCCCGTCGTGGGGACTACCCCGTTCACTTCTTGCGGAACGGTCTCGTGATCGTCCGACTCGTCGTGGGTTTTTGATTTGCCACGATCGGATACCTGGTTGCCGATGGTGATTGTGCTCACTGCGCCTGTGGGGGCTACCGCAGTCAACACGAGTTGGCCCTGACCGAACGAATTGTACGGAAGTGTGTCGTCAACATTGCCTTTCAGTTCGTCGGCACCCAGCGCAGCGGACGACGAATTGCCCTCATCACCATCGGCTTCTGTTGATTGGTCTTCCACGAAGCTGCCGAACCCCCCGGTGCCGTCGATGGAACTGCCATCGGGAGACGATTCGTGGATTCCCCAGACACCATTGTCGTCGGATTGATCGTCGTCTTTTTCCTGGAGCGAGTCTTTGTGCTCGTCGGTGGATGTGATTGTGCCGTCCGCATAGCGGTTCGCAGTGCCTTTGCTGTAGACGCTGTAGTTCACATTGCCCGAGTCATCGTCGCTCCCGACATCGATCAGGGCGTCATACCCAGTCGCAAAGTCAGTCGCCCGTTGAAACACGGGAGAAATCACAGTCCCTTTGACGCCGTACAGCCCAGTACCAGAACCCGAGGCGCTGCCCATGTTCATGGCGGTGTACGTGCCGTCGGCGTTGTGCTGGTACGTTCCGGAACTTTCGTTGGCCCAGAGATCGTTCCCGTTGAGCCGGTCGTTTTCGGTGTTTTCCAGTGTGGTCGCCGCGTCTGTGGACCAGTACTGGTCCTGCCCCTGGCTGGTATTGGTGTACGTGACGGTGATGACGCCACCGCTGACAGTGGTGACCGTGTGGGTATGCGACGTACTCGTGCCGCGGTCCCCCTGTTGGACGTGGTCGGTTCCGGCCGCCGTGGTTGAGCCGAGTTCAGAGTCGCTGAACGAGTCAGAGACTTGCGTATCCACGGTATAGGTGGTCGTACCGCCGCTGGTGGCCTGTGAATCCCAGGTGGCCAGTGTGGTCTGAACGTCGGTGTGCAGGCCGTAGGTGCCGTCGGGGTAACTGATCAACTGGTACGAAGCGACGGCGTCGGTCCGGACAAAATGGCCGGACGCGGTCGTGGCAATGGTGGGGCCCGACGTGCCGCCCCGTGAAACGGTGAACGTGACGGTGTCGGATCGAAACGTGGTGATGGTGGAACCATCGGCCCGCGTGGTGGTGGTTTTCTGGGGGGCATTCACCACCGTGCCGGAATCGGTGTACGACCAGGTCGCAACTTTCGTCGTCGCGTTGTAGTTGTCGGTCGCCACGGGGTTCATCGTGGGGAGGGACGGGGGATCGGGAATCGTGTACGACGACAAGAGTCCGCTGGTCCCCACCCCGGCCTTCGCAATGTTGGCACCGGGGGTGAAGCCGGCACCGACTACGTAAGTGGGGTTATTCGCCGGGGGCGAGGAACTGCTGCTGGCGCTGGAAGAGCTGCTGGACGAAGAACTGGCAGGAGCGACCGCGGTGAACTGGGCAGCGCTCGAGGGGGCCGACGTTCCGGCGGGCGTGGTGACGCTGACATTGTACGCCCCGGCGGCCGCCGTAGGGGCCAGGGCGGCGATCGTGGTCGGAGACATCACGTAGTACAGTGCCGCGGGGGTGTTGCCGAACGACACGCCTGTGACCCGTGTGAAGTTCGTGCCATGGATCGTGACGAGTTGGCCGCCCGTGGTGCTCCCCGAAGTTGCCCCCAGGTCGGTGATGGTGGGCACGGCTCCGTTCGGAATGAATGTGAATTGATCCTGCGAAACGATCCCCCTCTTACCAGCCGCAGTCTGCACACGGACCTGCACCGTTGTTGGGGAGGACAAGGCCGCAGACCAGGTGGGAACAACCGCCGTAATGGTGTCATCGGGGTTAAGCTGGAACGACTTCGCGGGCACGGTACCGAACGTGACGGCTGTCACGCCGGCGAAATCGAAGCCGGTGATGGTGATCGTTGTACCTCCCGCCGCGAAATCGCTGAC
>JAFEBR010000291.1 GCA_018242565.1 Planctomycetota bacterium
AGAATGAATCGCTGCTCAGAGAAGACGCGGCTGACAGCGGGCGCGACCTCGTGTTCGATGGTTTTGTATTGCGCAACCAGGTCAATCAGCGGAACAGGGACAGGCTGCGGCCGGGTATCCGGGCTATTTGCGGTCACTGGCTCACTCATCGGCGACTCCATTCGCACCAGAGGATCGGGGAGAAACTTCAATATTGGTGCGTACCTTACGCGCGATGGCGGAAAGTGTCAAGGTGATTGCCGGGCCGGCATTTTCCCTCAATTCAGCCGGGGTGGCCCCCCAGTCAGCCGTGGACGACGCCTGTCAGAGAGGGCTTAATTTGAGTGCTTTCTGCGGGAATTTCTGCAATTCGCCGTGCGGGTTGGATCTGGCATCAGGCAAGTCCCCTGGCTGGGAGGCTCGGCCATGAGTCCCTGTGAGATGTGATCACTCCGGATGGCTCGTTTCGCTCATGCCGATCGTTTTGAGGTCACCGAAATCGGTGACAGCACGCTGGCATCCACAATTTCACAGCCATACACTTTCTGGCATGAGCACCACGAACTCCCCCCAGACGTTACGTGCCGGGATGATCGGCATGGGCATGATTTTCGACGACACGTACCGCCCGTTTTTTGAGGCGGCCCAGACGCAGGGGGTCTATGACCGGCGCTTCGGGGTGGTGGAGGTTCCGCTCGTTGCGGTGGCCTCGCGAACGGGCAAGCGGGCAGAGAAATACCGAGCCACGGCAGCGGGGCGAATCGCCCCGTTCGTCAGTTTTTCGGGTGACCAGGCCGTCGACGATTTGCTGAAATCGGGTGTCCAGTTCGCCTGCGTGGCCAGTCCGGACGACCGCCATTTTGAAGCGTCTCGCAAGATTCTGGAGGCGGGGATCCACCTGTTGGTCGAGAAACCGTCGGTGCTGTCGCTGGCCGAACTGGATGAATTGCAGAAGCTGGCCCGGGAACGTCAGGTCCTGGCGAAGGTCGTGTACCACAAACTGCTGGACCCCGATCACAAGAAACTGCGAACGTTTGTCGCCGACCAGGTCTTACAGCACGTCAACAATGGATATTGTTCGCTGCTGGAACCGCGGAGTATCTCCGGGAGCCAGTTCGCGGAGTGGATACAAGGCCGTAATCCCGGCACGTATGTGGCCGTGCATTACATCAAACTCATCGATTTCACATTCGGTGGTCGTCTGAAAACCGTGACCGCCACCGGGCAGCGGGGATTGGTGGGACCTGCCGATGGCCCGACCTGGGACAGTTGCCAGATGCGGCTGATTTACGACTTTGGCGGCCGCGAGGCCGCGTTCGATATCCATACGTCGTGGGTCACGCCCGATAATTTTCCGGGGTATGTCGAACAGGAAGTTCAATTCCGCTTTGATAACGGAATCTGGAACGGACATTCACGCAAACGCGGTGTCGAATGCACGGTTGAGGGGAAGACGCCAGGATCCATTAAAACGACTTTGAATAACCACTACAGTTCACAATTCCTGGAGCCCTGGGGCGAACGAACTCAGCGTGGATACGGAATTGAAGTACTCGAGCGTTTCGTACGTGAGGTGGCCTACGTCGAATATGGTGGCTCGACAGACAGGCGGAACGCGAGACTCGCGGAAATGGCCGGTCAAGCCTACAACGACCTGGCGGCTGATCGTCAGACCGTCGCGGCGGTTCAAGCACTGGAGGTCATTCTGGCCAGGCAAGCGGCCGGGCATCCGGATTGTGTTGTGCGGGTGAATGACCCGGCCGGGGGATTGGTTCTGTACACCCCGGGGGACGCCCGGCCCGAAATTTTGTATGCTCCTGCCGTCTAGCTTCGTCGCGGACCGCAGTGCGGAAACGAATCTGTTTGCGGATCGCGTTGACAACGGCCGGGTGGCAGTGCGCGTCTCACGAAGTGCCGCCACGCGATCGGTCGGTTTTGAGATTCGCCTGTTTCGATTGTGTAGGTTTCAGTAAGATTCCTCCAAGGCCTGAAGGCCGGACGGCAGGGAAACAGCCAGATTCGATGTCGGGGAATTCCGAATATGTTGCGACGATGCGCTTTCGTGGTCAGTCTGCTTGCAGCGTGGTCCGGTACGGCCTTTTCACAGGCTCCGCCGACGACCAGTGAGCTAATTCGCAACCTGCGTTCGGCGAGCGATCAAGCCCGCGTGGACGCCGCGCAGGCTCTGGCGGCACGCGGTCCGGCGGCAGCCCCGGCGGTGAATGCATTGATCGCTGCACTCTCTGACGCCGACGAAACGGTGCGCCTTTCGGCACTGCAGGCCTTGGCACAAATCGGGCCGAAAGCCAAAGATGCGGTTCCCGTGTTGTTTGACATTTTAAAAGGTACGGACAAACGCCTGTCCCGCGGGGCGATCACCGCACTGGGGGCCATCGGCTCGTTGGATGAAAAAGGGCAGGCCGATCTGCTGGGCTTTGTCTCTGGAGAACATTTGGATTTGTCGGTGGCCGCCTGTCGGGCGCTGCTGCAGGTCTTGCCCGCGGATGCTCCTGATCGGGCCAAGACCATTCCCGTGCTGGTGCAAGCTCTGAAGTCTCCTGATGAGAATCTGCGAAATGAGGCGACCGCGACTCTGGGGTTGGCCGGTTCGCTGGCTTTGCCGCAGTTGTCGCATCTGGTTGAAGGTTTCAAAGCCGATCCCGACACGGCACGTCGAGCCGCCGCCGCACTGAGCTTGATGGGGCCGCAGGCCGAAGCCGCCGTGCCGGCCCTGGTGCTGGCTCTGGGAGCGAGTCGAGAATCGGTCGTCGTGCAGGCGGCCGCCACGCTGGCGGCGATCGGCCCGGCAGCAGCACCGGCTGTGCCCCAACTGAAGGAACTGCTGTCGGCCAAGCGATCGCTGACTCGAGCCGCCGCCCTCAACGCACTCGGGGAAATTGGACCCGCGGCGGCCTCGGCCGTCGGAGACATGGTCCTCAATTTCTCTGACAATGATGAGAATGTGCGGCGGGAAGCGGTCCTGGCCATCGGCAAGATGGGCGATGCGGCGCAGCCGGCGATCCCCGGATTGATCGCCGCGCTGTCGGACAAATCGGAACTCGTCCGCACGCAGGCGATCTGGGCCCTCGGCCGAACAGGGCCCAAAGCGGTTCCGTCGCTGATCGCTTTGCTGGGTGACGAAAACTTGCAGGAAACGGCCGTGGTGGTCTTGGGGCAACTCGGTCCAGCGGCGCGGTCGGCTGTTCCCGAATTGGTCCATTTGTTGTCGCAGAAGGATCTCCCCGAATCGACTCGCCACGAGCTGATTCTGGCTTTGTCGCGGTTTGGTTCGTTCGCCGAAGAGGCAGTACCCGGACTTCTCCGGATTCTGGGCGATGAACAGAATCCGTGGCGGGCGGATGCCGCCTGGGCGATTGCCCACATTGGAGCCAAAGGCGCCATCCCTCAATTGATTCGCGCGATGCCGCCCGATGAAAGCGCTGCCTCGGAATTGACAACGGTCCTGCCGCTGGCGGTCCTGACGCTGAATCCCGAAAACGAGCTCTATTTCAAATGGGCCCTGAAACGGGGGGTTGCATTGCTGGGGCACGAAGACAATCGTGTCAAGCAGGCTGCCGCTGCAGCGTTGGCGATTACGGGTAAGAAGGCGGTCGAGGCGGTGTCCCCCTTGGCTGCAGGAATGGAAAATACAGATCCGGCCGTGCGCAGCTCGTTCCTGGGGGCGTTGGCAGCCATCGGTCCTGACGCCGAAGAAGGTCTGCCAGCCGTGATCACAGCCTTGGCCGATTCGGAACATGCTGTGCGAACCGCCGCGTGTGTGACCGTGGGTAAGATCGGTGCGGCGGCCAAGGTCACCGCACCCCTGCTGGAGCAACATCTCCAGGATCGCGACCCTGCGTTGCGCCTGGCTGCCGCCTGGGCGCTGGTGCAGGTCGATCCCAAACGTGCCGATCTGGGGGCACTGTGTACCGAACCGCTCCGCTGGGGATTGCAGTCCGCCGACTCGCGCCTGCGAAAAGAGTCTGCCCAGGCCTTGGGAAGTATCGGACCGGCTGCGCTGCATGCTGCTCCTGATCTGCAAAAGCTCGTGCAAAATGGGGACGCTGAGGAACAGCAGGCCGCGGGTGAGGCGCTGCGTAAGATTCAGCAGCCAAAACCAGGTGGCGCCGGCACAATCAACCGCATTCGCGGTGGTCGTGATGAAAGGCCCCGTTAATATGCCCATGCCGCCGGTGTCCGCTGCAACGATCGCGCAGGTTTCCGATGAGATTCGTCGAAAACAGCGAAGTTGCCTCGATGCTGTCGCCGCGTGTTTGGCGCGAATCGACCAATTCGAACCCGAAATCCGCGCTTGGGTGAGTGTCGATCGCGAAGGGGCCCAGGCGCAGGCCCGCCAGTTGGACCAGGAATTGGCGCTGGGCCAATACCGTGGACCCCTCCATGGGATTCCCATCGGCATCAAAGATCTGGTCGATGTCGCGGGCTGGCCCACGGCGGCCGGGGCTCCCTGGCTGAAAGACGCTGTGGCACACATGGACGCGCCCCTCGTCGTCCGTTTACGCGAGGCGGGGGCCGTAATTCTGGGGAAAACGGTCACCACGCAATTTGCCTGTTTCGATCCCCCGGTCACGCGAAATCCCTGGGATCACTCGCGCACTCCGGGCGGTTCATCGAGTGGTTCGGCGGCAGCGGTCGCGACCGGAATGTGTTTGGGGGCCATTGGTTCACAGACAGGCGGATCGATCACCAGGCCGGCGGCCTTCTGTGGCGTCGCCGGTTGCAAGCCCACATTTCAACGGGTGCCGCTGACGGGGGTTTATCCTCTTTCAAAGAGCCTCGATCATGGGGGCCCCATCGCCCAAACGGTGGGGGACTTGCGATTGCTCCTCGAAGCCCTCATTGGAAGTCGCCTGGTTTCTGGTAAGCGTGGCAGTGACCTGTCGCATCCGGTGCGTTTAGGGCGGTTGGACGGTATGTTTCGCGACCGTGCCGAGCCAGGTGCCTGGCAAATTTACGAAGCGGCTTTGACGCGGCTGGCACAAGCCGGGGCCGAAATCTGCGAGATCGCATTGCCCGCGACGTTTGACGAGGTGCTGGCAAGTCATCGCACGATTATGACGCGTGAAATCGCCGATGTGCATCGGCCATTCTACCGCCAGCACCAGCACGAATATCTGCCGGCCGTGCGCGGGGTGATTGAAGCGGGTCTGCAGGTCAGCGATGACGCCTATGCGTCGGCCCGTCAGCACCAGCGTGGCCTGTTGCCCGCAGTCGTCGCTGCGATGCAGCGGGTCGATGCCTTGATCTGCCCGGCGGCCATTGGTCCGGCCCCCAGTCCGGAAACCACTGGCGACCCCTGTTTTAACGCGCCGTGGAGTTATACGGGGCAGCCCACGGTTTCCTTTCCATTCGATTTGTCGGCTGAGGGCTTGCCTCTGGCTGTGCAATTGGTGGGGCGGCCAGACGACGAAGGTGCATTGTTTGATACAGCAGCCTGGTGTGAACGTATTCTTCGCACCGGGGCTCAATAGAAAGATCCCCCAGACAACGATGCTGGGGGATCTTTGCGTTCCATCGATCTTCGCGACTTGCCCGAT
>JAFEBR010000292.1 GCA_018242565.1 Planctomycetota bacterium
AACGAAATGCGGAAAGAATCTTCCACAGGAATTGTGTCATGCCTCTATCATCGCCGCCCGATGTGCGCCCGTCAACCGCGTACCAGCCGTGGTTTCTGCCGCTGTTTTTGCCGTGTCTGGGTTGCCCCGAACATCCTGCTGGGCCGGTTGGCTGGTGGTCTCGACACATCGCACGACCTGGGGAACTGGCGGGTTTTTGGAGACAGAAACAAAGAGCTTGACGAGATTTGGGGTCCGGCCTATAAATCGCCCCCCTTGTTCCCCGGGAACTTCCAACTTACGGGGCAAACCACGGACGGTGACTTTTGATTCGGGAGAAGCGGGTTATGGCCGACCAATTGGAATCCACACAACGACCAGCAGCGAGTAAGAAAAAGACGTGGACCGTGGCGATTGCCGGATCCGCTGCCATTCTGCTCGGGGCCGGTGTCCTGATGCAGGTGACGCGGCCCACCCCCGCCTATCCGGAAGACGGCAGCGCGGCCAAGAACGCCCAGCCGAAAGCCGCCGCCGCCTCGGCAGACGCCCAGAAAAAGGCCGCCAAGATCGTGGCCCGCGTCGGCAAAGACCAGATTTCCTACGACGATCTCGCTGCCGAATGCGTTGATCGTTACCACAAAGACGTCCTCGATGACTTGATCAACCGCCGCATCATCCTGCAGGCGTGTGACGCTCAGGGCATCGAAGTCAGCGAAGCCGAAGTGCAGACCGAAATCCAGAAGACGGCCAAGAAGTTCGGCCTGGCCGTGGACCAGTATCTGCAGATGCTGGAAGCCGAACGCAACATCTCCGAAAAGAAATACCGCCGCGACATCGTCTGGCCCATGCTGGCCCTGCGCAAACTCGCCGGCGAAAAAATCGAAGTCACCCCCGCCGATGTGAAAAAAGCCTTCGTGCGGGCCTATGGCGAACGTGTGCGTGCCAAGGCCATCGTCATGGACAACACCCGCCGCGCTCGTGAGGTCTGGGAACAGGCCCAGCAGCACCCCGATGATTTCGAAAAGCTGGTCCGTCAGCACTCGATCGACCGCAACAGCGCCGCGATGGACGGCGTGATTCCCCCCATTGCCCGGTACGGCGGTTCCGACAAACTCGAAGAAGTGGCGTTCAAACTGAAAGAAGGCGAAATCTCGGCGATGGTTCAAGTCGGACCGAGCCAGATCGTCATCCTCAAGTGTGAAGGCCGCACGGTTCCCACCGTGACCGACATCAAGCAGGTCGAAAACATCCTGGTGGAAGAACTGAAAGAAGAAAAGATGCAGATGGCGGTCGCCGAGACCTTCAAGAAGCTCAAGGCTGACGCCCGCGTCGACAACTACATCAGCGGCACCTCCACCGGTGGCAAAGTCTCGACCAGCAGCACCAAGGGCCCCGCAGGCAATGTCCGGCAGGTCGGTGCGACCGACGACGACACGGCCGATGCTCCCGCGGCGAAATCCGCTGGCAAGCCCTCCAAGGCTCCCGCGAAATCGAAAAAGGGAACTCCCGCTGAATAAGCTCCACGGCTGACGGCCACCGCTCCTCGTCCGTAACCTGCACCCCGGTGTCTCTCCCGAGACCCCGGGGTGTTTTGCGTTATGCCCCCACACGTTCGTCATTTGAGATCGACGCCTGTATCGCCGGCTTGAGCCGGCGCCTGCCTCGCTTGGAGGCACGCACAATGCTTTGTTGCTCTCGCCACCAAGTCGGCGACTCGTCACGGGGTGTCTGCGCCCCGGGATCGACACTGTGACATTTCTAAAGTGGGGCGACGCTTCGCATTCGGGTGTTGAAGTCGGCGATCCAGTGACAGTACGCTATCACCCAAGCCGTCCGTTCCGAGGCTTTTTGGATAAACTCCGGGATGATCGGTGAGTGCCCCACGAACACCGCTGGCGACCGATTGGCGCTGCCCATTTCGCATCCGTCAGCGGCCGGGCTCATTCCCCGGTGCATCGTTCAGAGAGGCTCGGCGTCGGACGAACGTGCAGACGAAGTGTCCCAGAGATGTCAGTCAATGTGACGCCTGTTCAACAAATGGAAAGCTGGCCATGCACTACTTGCTCTTCTACGACGTTGTGGAGGATTACGCCACGCTGCGCGTGCCGTTCCGTGCCGAGCATCTGGACCTCGGCCGACAGGCCCTGGCACGCGGAGAACTGGTCCTGGGTGGCGCCTTGGCCAACCCCGTGGATGGAGCGGTTCTGCTCTTTCAGGGAGACAGCCCCGCCGTTGCCGAAGAGTTTGCCCGCCGCGATCCCTACGTACGTAACGGCCTGGTGACCAAGTGGACCGTACGCGAATGGACCACCGTAATCGGCGCCGGTGCCGCCGTCCCCATCGCTACCTGAAGGCTCAGTGCCGCCGCAGCGCGGCACGGCAAACGAGAGGATTGGTCGCACCACAATAGCCCGGCCCACCTGCCTTCTGAGCAGCGAGCCGTCCGGGTTTACCCCGGCGGTATCGGCGTGCCCTGTTCTTCCGCGACCGAATTCTCGATCGTCTTTCGTCGGAAACTGCTGCCGGCCGCACTCAAATCTCACTCAGCCATTCATTCAGCGTTTTCCGGAATGCCGCGGGCAGCTCCCCTGTTTGCTGAAACGCTTCGAGAATTTGGCGTCGTTCATCTGCCGTGGGTTGGGTGAAAATCCGGTTGCACAGTGGAGGCGAAAACCAATTCTCAATCAGTGTCCTGGCGAATTCTGCCGTCTCCCCGTCACGAGTGGCAGCGCTCCGGATGAGCCAGGGTAAGCTGGCCCACTTTCCCTGTTTGAACAGGAGTTGCAGCGCCGCCCGTCGGACATGGTTGCGGTGGTCGAGCTTGACGATTGCAAGCAACTGCGCACCGGGAATCTGGTTTGCTGATGGTTCGAGTAATTGCAGCACCGTACGCACGACAGCACGGCTATCGTCCGGGAAGAGTGCCAGAAGTTCGGGAATTGCGCTTGGGCCGCCGATGCGGCTCAGGCCGATCGCGGCCGCAGATCGCTGCTTTGGTAGAGGTGATTTGAGAGAGTTTCGAATCGCCGACAAGTCTGATGCCTCTCCGGTTTCGCCGAGACCCGCCAGTGCCGGTATTGAATTCGGATTCGAGATCAGGCAGGCTCGGTAATGGCCGGCGGACGATTGACCGGTCAGTTTCGCGAATTGAAGCTGCGCCAGTTCTCGCAGGGAACGGTGGGAGTCGAGCAGCGCGGACCGCCACATCTCGACTGCCGCCTCTGGAAAGTGATGGGCTTCGATCAGCAGGGCCTCCCGTCGTATCGGCATAAAGCGATCGATGCGGTGCTGTGCTAAGGCTTCCCGCAGATCCGTGCCGTAGTGACATTCAGGAAGCCGCTTGAGGCAACTCAGTCGCATCGTTGGGTCCGTCGATGTCAGGCCGTGTCTAACGACTCTCTTGAGCTGTTCGCCCTTGGTTTGCAGGCCGATGCGCAGAATCAGGCGGCGGACCTGCCGATTCGGATTCTGAATGGCAGCCCGCAGTTGGACGTCGAAATCTGGGTGCAGCAGCCGATCGACGACCCGGGCGACCGTTTCAGAGTGATCGTGACGTTGAAACGACAGCAGGTGCAGCACCAACGGCAGTTGCGCGAGAAAGTGCGGCAGGTAGTCGCGATGGAGACGCTGCTCAACGGCAACGCGTGCCTCGGCACTCAGGACTCCCACCCAATCGTTTTGCCGCACGAGCAGAAATGGCAGTTCAGTCCCATCGTGAATTTGTGACAACTGGCGGACTGCTTCGTGCCGAACAAACCCGTTTCTATGGAAGCTGATCAATCCGAGTACCGAAACGCGGGTGTCCGGGTCTGCGGCCAATTCCGCGAGCTTCGACGGGGCCAAAGTCTTCCAGGCGTTGTTTGTTCCGCAGTCATCCCACCATCGCAACCCGGCTTGCAGTCTTTCGCTGAAATGCAGGCATTCGACCGGCGGGATGGCGGAAAAAATCTGGTGCAGCGCGTCGGCGGTGGCCCGCCGTACCTCTGCGGATGGGTCGGTGATGAAATACGGCGCCTGGAACATCACAGACCATTGATCACCTGTCGCGACGAGTTCCCGAAAAATCTCGGCGATCTCCCCATCACGGCGCTGGACCCCGAAAACCGACGGTCTCACGCGCAGCATCCAGAGTCGTTCGCCAGATGTCATTTGAGTCTCTGACATAATGGTCAATCCTGACACAAGACACCAAACTCGGAAAGTCGGTTCGCGGTGAGGAACGAACGAGTCCAGGGGAGCAACCAAAATGCCAGTCTGTGGGGAAAAGGGGGTTAACGTTCGTGCCGGCGCGAAAGATGAGCGTGTGGTACGTCGCAAAATAGCCCGCCCCACCTGCCTACTGAGCAGCGAGCCGTCCGGGTTTATCCCGGCGGTATCGGTGTG
>JAFEBR010000293.1 GCA_018242565.1 Planctomycetota bacterium
GAAACCCGAACGGAACGTTCGAATTCTTAACATATGTCGCGGTCACGGAAATCTGGCCGATCCGTCGAAACTGGGGGCCAAAACGCAAGTAACCGTTGTGCCGAGAATTCTTTGCGCCTTGGCGGCTTTGCGTGAGCCCTTGATCGTAAAGATCCCACGGGGGAAAACATGCAATTCGTGCAACGCTCTGGCACACTCAAACCAGAATGCAAACCGGGCAAAGGGCGTATCGCCGCCACCCAAACCAGCGGGTCACTCAAACTCCAGCGTCCCACGGGTGATGCCCACCTGGTTCAACACGCGAAGTTCGTGCCAGACTCGTGGCCCCTGCTCTTTCCCGGCAAGCACACGGGCATAACTGTCGAGGAGCGACTTGGCTTCGACGGCAGATTCTCGCAGCAATTCGACCCGAAATCGACGCACGCCACGGGCAAGCAAACGGGGCACGTAGGGGGCGGCCGATTGGGCTCGGGCTCGGAATAGCGTATTGCGACACCCGACGTCGGCGACCAGCGGATGCGATTCGCCCACGTGGTCCCGCAATTCGACAAGATGCGATTCGCAGGGCCGGCCGCAGTCGCGGTAGTCTTTCCCGTTCGACAACGCATGGGAGAAGACGCAATGTTCCATATGAAACATCGGCATGTGCTGGTGGATCACGACTTCAAACAGAGCCGGGTCGCAGTGCTGCAGCAGCGACTGCAACTGGTCGAGGTTCAGATCGTAACTCGGCACCAGCGATTTCAATCCCACTTCGGCGAACAAGGCGGCAGTTAATTCGTTGGCCACATTCAGCGAATAATCGCCGATTAATGGGAGTTGCGGAAATCGTTCTTGAAAAAAGCTGAGCGCCGCCAGATTTCGAATCAGGACGGCATCCGGCTGGCAATTGGCGACCTGGAGCAGTAATCCGTCTTCTCCCGGTTTGACTACACGCGGCGTCGCTACCGCCACCCTCAAGCCGTCTGCTCTCCCCTGCTCCACCCCCTTTTTCGAAAGACGCACATCCTCGAAATCGCAATACACGATGTCCGGACGCTGCTGGGTTTCCGGCGATTTCCAAGCGAGAACCGCCGCTAATTGATCCCAGGTCCGAACGAGGGTCGTCAGTTGCGGTTGAATCGATAAACCGGAATCTGCTCGTCGAATTCGTGATTCGTCTCGCAATTCTGCCAAGGCCTGCAGGTTGGCCTGCGGAACAAGCGTCGGAAGTGCCGGGCACTCCTCGATCTGAGCGAGCAACCGGCGGCGGAGATCGTTTAATACGCTTTTCGGAACCATGACGGGCAGCGAATCAAGCGATCCGGATTCGCCGATGAGCCGCACACTTGCCAAATGGAACGGTGTCCCCCCCAGTCGGCCGAATTGCTCGCGGACGAGATCCAACGACAACGGGTGTTTACGAGCGGCCTCGAGTGGTTGCTCCCAATCGACTTCTGCCGAGCGGCCGCGGTCATCGTGACCGACCACCCGCAGACGATCTCCGAGCTTGCCGCGGACTTCCAGCGACAAGGCGATATGCTGCGGCACTTCCGTGCCGGTAAACGAGCGTTCGAGTCGCCGCCTGAGCGCCGGATCATCCGTCCGCCACATTGTCGCGCCCACGGCAACCGCCGAAAGATTCACATCTCCGCGTCCGAAAGTAACCCGGAGTTGTAACGGTTCCGCGGCCGACACGTTCCCAGTCCCGGCCAGTTCCGGTTTCGATGGCATCCCGAATCGTGCTGTCTTTCGCAAGACCTCGACGGCGAAAACCCGCCCCCCCTGCTCGTCTTGCTCGGGGTGCCCTTCATCGAAGACCACGCCATCGCCCGGTTTCAACGGCACCGGGGCCGTCGTATCCAACTCGGCAACGCGCGGCAACAGCTTCTGATCCACCTCAATCGTTACGGCTTGATGGGAAACGGAAACGACTGTCCCAATTCGAACACCGCGATTCTTAGGAAACCGCCCCTCGACCAGGACTTGATGGTTCACACCATCCAGAAAGCCATGCGTAAAGCCACGTGAGAAACTCTGGGCGAGGTCGATTTCCTGCTGTTGCGTGATCTGAAACGGCCGCTGTTCGCGATACGCGTCGATGGCTGCCCGGTACGTTTGCGTCGTTGCCGCCACATAATGGGCACTCTTCAGCCGCCCTTCGATTTTCAGGCTGACCACTCCCAGGTCCGCGAGGTCGTCAACGAGGTCATAGGCAGCCAGATCCTGAGGGCTGAGCAAATAGGCCTTGTCCCCCAAATCGAACGGCTTTCCGTCAACAAACATTTCATAAGGCTGGCGGCAGGCCTGGGCACACTGGCCTCGATTGGCGCTCCGACCGCCGAGTGCTTCGCTGGTCAGGCACTGCCCGCTGTAGGCCACGCAAAGAGCTCCGTGAACGAACACTTCGAGCGGCATCGTGGTCGCCGCAGCAATCTTCCCGATCTCGTGTGTGGACAATTCTCGGGCGAGGATGACACGCTCGACACCCAAGTGGCGGACAAACTCAACACCACGAGGTTCGGTGAGCGTCATTTGTGTTGAGCCGTGCACGGGGAATTCCGGGCACAACCGCTTGATGAGACGGACGATTCCGAGATCCTGCACAATGACCGCATCGGCCCCAGCACGGATGATCGCCGTCAAAAACTCAACGGCCCGAGGCAATTCGTCGGAGAACACCAGCGTGTTAAACGTGACGTAACCACGCACGCGATGATCGTGCAGATACTGCATCGTCGTCGGCAGTTGCTCCAACGTAAAATTGGTCGCTCGATGCCGGGCATTGAAATCCGACAGGCCAAAATAAACGGCGTTGGCGCCGTTCGCGACCGCCGCGCGCAGAGCCTCGTCATCACCGGCGGGAGCGAGAAGTTCGGGCACTGAGGGTGGGTTATGAGCCGGATCCATGAATTATCAGCCTTGCCGATGGCGACGGATGAAACGACGCGCCCTGGTTTGGAAATCGACACGTGAATTCCGACACTCACACCGGGCGATTGCCACGACGGTTTCGATCGAACATCGATCGCCGTTCGCCAGGCGAAAATCGCAGAGCCGCGACCCTCGGGGAGTGGTTGGTGAAAACCGTTCCCGAGGGTCGCGGCTCTGGGGAACAGGTGTCCTGCCGCGCCGCCCTGAGTATAGCAGACGGGCGAGCTTAATCCGACATTGTTTCTTTCGTCGGCTCGGGCAGATAGAAGCAGGCGATCGATCCGATGAGATACACGAACAAGGCGACCCCGGCCGATGTGTAGGCGAATTTCAGCGGAGCCGAACCGATCGAATCCGGCAGCCATCCGACAATCGTGGAAGTCACCAGCGCAAACGAGGTGCCGAACATCCGGCCGCCAATGTTGGCAGCGAAACTTTCCCCGGTGCCACGCAGGTGGACAGGATAAACCAGGGGCAGATAGTTCCCCCAGAAGCTGAACTGAGCGACGGTCACCAAACCGGCCAAGGCCACTCCCAGCGACGTGGTTGTAATCGGCAGCTTACCCAGATAAATGCTCTCGAGATTGATCTCGAAGAACGTGCGATTCTCGACCTTCAGGAAGAAGGCGAACACGAGGGGGACCAGAATCAGGCCGGGGCCCTGGAACAATCGCAGCAGATTTCTCCGGCTGAAGATGCGCAATGCCATGATCGCCAGCAGGAAACGGCCGATCAAGCCACCGATCTCCTGGATTTTGGTGTATTCGGCGGCGATTTTCGTCTCGTATTGTCTTTGTGCACCGATTCTGACTTTCTTGGCGACTTCGGCCTTTTTCTCGGCGGCCACTTTAGCCTGTTCCTCGGTCAGTTCTGCTTTCTCGGCCCCCGGTTCCACTTTTTCGGCGGCCGCCTTGGCCTTTTCAGCCGCTGCCGCTACGGCCTTGTCTCCGGCCGCTTTGGCTTTTTCCTGCACATCGGCCAAACCAGGAACAATCTGTGGCAACTGTTGGATCGCTCCGAATGCGGCCCCGTAACTGCAGGCAAACATGATCGTCGTCACGATGGTTGTCCGACGCAGTTTGGGCTCAAACAATTCCCGAATACTTGGCCGGCGCAAGCTGCCCGATGACTTCTTTTCGGCCCAGACCGGGCTTTCCGGCAGGAACGGGCGGATCAGAATCAGTGGAATGGCGGGAATCAGACCCGACATCAGCGTATATCGCCAAGCTTCGTGCTGGTGCTCAGGCTCGATTTTCCCCAGAAATCCCACGAGAAAATCGGGCATCGATATGCCCCAGAACTTTCCGGAAAACTCGGCGGCAAAACCGGCGGCCACGGCGACCAACAGTCCCCCGATCGACGAAAATGCTTGCGTATACCCGAGCACGCGCTCGCGTTGCTTATGGTCGGGAAACAACTCGGCCAGCCAGGCGACCGCCGCCACAAATTCGACACACACACCGATGAATGTCGTGCACCGAAAAATGAGCAACATCCAGATGTTCGTGGAAAACCCGGCAAAAAAGGCCGAGAACGCATACAGCAGAATACTCCAGGTCAACACAAACCGTCGTCCGAGCCGGTCGGTCAGATATCCGCCGTACAGAC
>JAFEBR010000294.1 GCA_018242565.1 Planctomycetota bacterium
CCCACGTTCGGTCCCTCGGGGGGACTCTTCTCAACCGCGAGCGACATGGCCCGATTCTACCAGATGATTCTCAACGGAGGAGAACTCGATGGCACGCGCATCGTCTCGCGCGACGCGGTCCGCAGCATGACGACGGTACAAACCGGCGATCTGACCACCGGGTTCACTCCCGGAAACGGTTGGGGGCTGGGCTGGTGCATCGTTCGCCAGCCTCAGGATGTCAGCCAGATGCTCTCTCCGGGAACCTATGGACACGGCGGCGCCTGGGGCACGCAGGGCTGGGTCGATCCGCAGCGGGAGACGATCTACGTCCTGATGATCCAGCGTCGCGATTTCGGCAACAGCGATGGTGCCGAGATTCGAAAAGTCTTTCAGCAACTGGCCGCCGAGGCACTGTTTGGCCCACCGGCGACAGGCAACTGACAAACGGCCAGCAGGCGCTCACACGGCAGTCGCACCGATTCCGCTCGGGGGCGATTCATGTTTAGTCGAGACGACATTCATTCGCGATAAACATGCACCGCAGGGGCGCCCTGGCGGTGTCGATTCTTGCCAGTCAGGGCGTGTGGCGGCAATTCGTCGGCAATTCACTTGCCACACAGGCAACCCTTCGAGATTTCACTGAAATCACCTCAAAAACGCCCCAATCCCTTCATCGAATCGCTCGATTTGGGGGTGTCAAAAGGTTATAATTAAAATCTTTCGAAAAAGTTATTTTACGTCGGCGGGCCGGCCGGCACTCACAGAGTTCCACGAATAGGGAATCGCAATGCGCATTCTGGTTGTAGGCGGTGCTGGTTTTATTGGAAGTCATATTGTTGATGGTCTGCTGGCCAACGGCCACACGGTCAGCGTCCTCGACAATCTCTCCAGTGGCAGCAAAGATAACATCCCCGCCTCGGTCCCGCTGTATGTCGTTGATGTTCGGGACCGCGAAAAACTCGCCGCCGCTTTTGACGAAGTGCGCCCGGATACCGTCTGTCTGCAGGCGGCCCAACTCTCGGTCAGCCGCTCGGTCCGCGAACCCACGTTTGATGCCGAAGTCAACCTGATCGGCCTGCTCGGCGTCGCCGAAAACGCCGTCCGCGTCGGCTCGAAAAAAATCGTCTTCGCTTCGTCCGGGGGCGTGCTGTACGGCGACGTGTTTGAACCCTCGCCCGAAACGACTCCCGCCAACCCCATTTCGCCGTATGGTATCAGTAAACTGGCAGGCGAACTCTACCTGCAGTTCTTCGCTCGCGAACACGGCCTGCAGACGGTCGCCCTGCGGTACTCGAACGTTTATGGCCCGCGGCAGAACCCGCATGGCGAAGCCGGCGTGGTGGCCATTTTCGCCCAGCGGATGCTGGCCGGACAACAGGTCACCGTCAACGGCGACGGGAAGTACATTCGCGACTACGTCTACGCCAAGGACGTCGCCCGCGCCAACGTGCTCTCGCTCGAACGGGATCTTCCCGAAAAGTTCACTGCGATCAACATCGGCACCGGCCTGCCGACCGACGTCAACGAACTGGCTGCCTACATGCGGACCTTCTGCCTGGAAGCCGCGCAGCGCACGGGACGGAAACTCGAGATCCCCGTTCCCAACCACGGACCGGCCCGCGCCGGTGACCTGCGTTCGAACTTGGTGACCAACGCCAAAGCCCGCGAACTGCTCGGCTGGCAGCCCACCATGTCCGTCAAAGACGGTCTCAAGGAGACAGTCGACTGGTTCGTCGCCCAGCACAAATAGGCCGGCCCGTCTGACGACTGGCGAATGTTCCACCCCGCAGGCGGTCGCTTACACGAGCGACCGCCTGTTGTTTTCTTTGACTACGCCCGACCGCGAACAGTCAACCGATAGGCCGCCGCGTACCTCATTCTGGGTGGCACGCCGGCCACACCGCTGTCGCTCCAACCGGACGATTCCGCAACCATACTCGTAACGGCGGTTGCTTGTCCCGCACGGATCGACGCCCTAGAATCGCGGCCACTGCAACGTCATACGATCTGATCCCCCCTTTCCCCAGGAGCGTCGTCCGATGTCGATCTTCTCCCGCTGTCTCCTCACTGCCGCCGTGCTGCTGTGTGCCGGATCGGCTCAGGCGGCCGATTTCTTCTTCAAGGACGGCGACGTCATCGTCATGATCGGCGACAGCATCACCGAACAGCACCTGTACTCGAATTTCGTCGAGATGTGGACGGTCACCCGGTTCCCGAAATGGAAGCTGACCTTTCGCAACGTCGGCATCGGGGGCGATCGCTCGGTGGGTGGCAATTCCCGGTTTGCCCGCGACGTGCTGATCCACAAGCCGACGGCGATGACCGTCGACTTTGGCATGAATGACGGCGGTTATCGCGCTTTCGGCGAAGACACTTTCAAGCCGTACATGGAGGGCCTGCAGGGCATGGCCAACCAGGCCAAAGCCGCGAATATTCGCGTTGCCTGGGCCACCCCCCAACCCCTCGACACGGGTGATCAAGGCCCCACCGCGTTGACCGGCTACAACCAGACCCTCGAGAAATTCTCGGATGGCGTCAAAACGATCGCCGACAAAAACGGCGGATTGTTCGTCGATCAGTTCCACCCGTATCTGACGGTCCTCGATCGCGCCCGCAAGAGCAACCCGAAATACGACCGCATCACGGGTGGCGACGCCGTGCACCCGGGTCCCCCGGGTCAGGCCTTGATGGCCGCATCGATCCTCAAGGGGCTGAACTTCCCGTCGCTGGTCTCGGCGGTCGAGATCGACTTTAAGACCGCTAAAATTGTCGCCGCCAGGAACTGCCAGGTCGAACTCCTGTCCGCCCCCGATGGGGCCATCAGCTTCAGGCGTTCTGACGAGGCCTTGCCCTTCTTTCCTGCGGACGCCGTCAGCATTCTGCCCCATGCCCCCCTGCTCGAAGAGCTGAACGACTACCAACTGAAAATCACCGGCCTGGCCCCCGGGAAATACACCGTACAGATTGGTGACGCCAAGGTCGCCGAACTGACGGCCGAGCAGCTCGCCGCCGGCACCAACCTGGCGGCCGCCGTCCTGGCCAATGGCCCCATCGCCGAGCAGGTCAAAGCCGTCCGCACGGCGGTCGAACGCAAGAATCAGTTCCACCACGACCAGATCTTCCGTGGTGTCACCCTGTCTTCAGTCCCCGACTGGGTGTACGGCGCAATCTCCCGCGAAGCGGTGGAGAAGCAGCGGAAGGCCGCGATCGAAGAACGACTGGCGAAAGTCCCGGCCCTCGATGCAGAAGTCGCCAAAGCGCTGACCCTCAAGCCCGTCACCTATTTGATTTCCCCGGTCCGGTAACACCACAGCAACACCGAGTTGATACCGTGCGGACTGCCAGGCCGGATGCGACATCGTCAGCGAGTTCCGGTCACCCGATCGTGCCGTGAGGGCACGATCGGAAGCGAACGACTGAATCCCAATTCACCGTCAGCAGGTGTTTGCACCGGCTGACGGTATTCTTTTTCCGGCGATCCGCGGATGCCGACAGGCAACAGCGCCGATCACATCTGGCATTTCGCGCCCCTCGCGTGACAGACCTTGCTGGCTGGGCCCATTCCCGTACAGGTAACCGGTCTTGCTCACACAGGATGGGGCCAGCGAACCGGGAGGAAGCGTAAGAGAGAAAGTCAGGTCCGTTTGAAACGTTGCCGACGGCTCAGATCATATCCAATTTGCGATGACGCACACGCGGCGGCCGACTGCACTCGGCGCACAACCCATACACTTCCAGGCGGTGCCCGGTCATGCGAAACCCGTGTTGTCCGGCGACCTCTTCCAGAATTCGTGCCAATGGCGCGTTTTCGAATTCAATCAGAGTGCCGCATTTCGCGCAGATCAGATGGTCATGCCGCGGATATCCGTAATCGTGCTCGTACACTTCCCGATCGTGGGTGCGGGCCACTTTACGCAACAGCCCGGCCATCACCATATCGTCGAGGGTGCGGTACACCGTGGCTCGGCTGACACGCTGGTCGCCCGTGCGGCCCGACAGACGATGAACCAGTTGGTCGGTGTCGAAATGCTCATGCGAGGAGAACACCTCGGTCACAATGGTCTCGCGCTCGCGGGTCAATCGCTTACCACGCGTCATCAGATACTCGCGGAACTTATCCGCGGGACTGACGGCTACCGACACCGTCGCAAGATCTGCCACCGAATTCCCCCCTGACACGGCCAGTGGCCG
Source organism: Planctomycetota bacterium (assembly GCA_018242565.1). Classification (GTDB taxonomy): domain Bacteria; phylum Planctomycetota; class Planctomycetia; order Planctomycetales; family Planctomycetaceae; genus JACQFH01. The sequence goes on from JAFEBR010000294.1 coordinate 4,174, forward strand.
TCCGAGCACCCTCTTCCCGGGGCCGACACCACGTGACACTTCGAGCCAGGTGTCACGCGATCGCAGGAAGATCTCTCGAACTGGCCGCTGCCAAATTCACACTAATCCAACTTCAAATCTTGCAGCAGGCGGTTCAACGCCAGCTCAAGTTTTTCGGGCGTTTCGTACGTTCCCGCCTCAATGGCCTGCTTAATCTGGGCCAACCGCTGTTCACGAATTCCCGACGTGCGGCTGGCATCATCGAGAAGTTTCCCCACGTTGGAAATCTCCACTTCATCTCGCGGCGAAGAGATTCCGACAGGACCTGCTTGTGCCGGCGCCGTAGTAACTTCCGGACGACTGACAGGTGCCATCGGTCTCGCAGAACTTAAGCCACGAACATCCATGTTGATCGTTCCTCCCTGTCTGGAAACCTGCCCCGCCAGGATCCCCCCGGCACGGGCGTGTCGAACTTGGGGTGATTGTACAGGAAACAGTCCCTTTCAATCAATATGGCCCGGATGCGAAAAACCGCCCAGTTTGACAGCATTCAACTTCCCAAGCCGGGTTTTGACGTCACTTGGGGCTCGACTTCGCCCGATCCACGGAACTCCCTTCCCGTACTTCAATGCCATTCCAACCAACCTGCCACAGACCGTCAGACCCGGTGCAGGCGAGTCGCCCGGGCGGTCAAAAAGGTCCGCAAGGCGACCGCCAGCGATTGATCCGTCCGCAGCAGCATATATTCCATATGCAGATCGTGGCAGCCCCGTCGCACTTCCTGCAGAAAACACTCGAATTCCCGCTGGTACGCGGTGCGCAGCGCCCGTGGCTCGGTCAACTGCTCGGGCAACCCTTCGAGTCCCTTGAACAACGTCGGATCCTGAAACGGAAAATCCTGTTCGGCCGGGTCAATCACCTGCAGCACCAGCACCTCGTGCCGACGGTGCCGCAGATGTTTCAACCCCAGCAGCAACGTCGACACGTCGTCAAACAGATCGCTGACAACCACCACCAGCCCGCGTTTTTTGATGCGTTCGGCGAGTTCGTGGAAAATGGGCCCCAGCGCCGATTCCCCCGCAGCCCCCGCCTGCTCCATGACGTGACACAGCGGCTTCAAGTGCGACGGATGACTGCTGGCGCGTAAAAAGTTCCGCACAGTATGGTCAAACGTGGCCAGACCGACGGCGTCCTGCTGTTTCAAAATCAGATACGACAGTGCCGCGCAGACCAGCCGGGCATAATCCAGCTTCGACAATGCCGCCTGCTCCGACCGATACCGCATCGACTCGCTTGTGTCGAGCAGAAAGTAACAGGCAAAGTTCGTCTCTTCCTCGTACTGCTTCAGATAGAATCGGTCACTCTTGCCGAAGACTTTCCAATCGACGTACCGCAAGTCATCGCCGGGCACATACTCACGGTGCTCGGCAAATTCGATGGAAAACCCGTGGTACGGACTTTTGTGCAGGCCGGAG
>JAFEBR010000295.1 GCA_018242565.1 Planctomycetota bacterium
CACGATCACCTGATTCGTTGCTCTGGCCCCGAAATGGGCGGGTAACCCTGGTCCGTGCACTCCGGCTGACGATCGAACCCAGAACAGCCCGGCTGCCTCGCTGCAGCCGGGCTGTTTGCATTGATCCCGACAACCGTTGTCACCTCGTGGCGACGCAGCAGATCCGCCGGCCAGGCCGCGAAGAATCGGCGGCGTTCCCGCTTCAGCCTCATAACCGCGACCTGAAATTCAGAGCTTGCCCTGTTGAATAAGACCGGGATAAAATCCCCCCGAGTACTCGTCATCCCCAATTCTCAGTTCGAGGGAGGCAGACCATGGAGTCGACCGGAAAGCCTGCAGGCGACATCGCCCTGCGCGTGTCGACTCACCAATGGTGGCGGGCCGTCTATTTTTTTTGTGTCGGGCTGTTATTCCAGTCGGCACAGTTCCACGTTTGTGCTGACGAAGGCCTCGACGCCTACCGGCTGGCGGTCGGTTTCTACAACAAAGACGAATGGAAACTGGCGGCCGACAACTTTCAGGCCTTTCTGAAAAATCACAGTCAGCACAAAAAGGCAGAAAACGCCCGGTTCTATTACGGTCTCACGCTGGTCAAGCTGGATGACTTCAAGACCGCCCGCACCGTGTTGCGCAATTTCATGCGCGATTACCCCAAGAGCAACGACATCACTGCGGCGCTGTATTGGGCTGGGCACTGCAGCTACTTTCTCGACGACTACCCGGATGCGGAAAAAGAACTGACCCGATTCGTCGCGGCCGCTCCCGAAGACCCTCTGTGCGAATGGGCGCTCCCCTACCTGGCGGATGCCGAGTTGCGATTGAAGAAACCCGAAGTGGCCGCGCGCCATTTTCGGCAGGCGCTCGATGCCTATCCCAAAGGAGAAATGACCGACGACGCGAAGTTTGGTCTGGCACGCTGCTATGAACAATTACAGAAAACTCCCGAAGCCCTGCAGGCTTATCGCGAGTTGGCCGCGAATACCGCCAGCCCACGCGCCCCCGAGGCATTGCTGAGCCTGGGAGACCTTTACTTCGACACGCAAGACTACGCCGCTGCCGCGACAGCGTTTGCCGAGTTCGAAACGAAATTCTCAACCAGCCCGCAGATGCCTCAGGCACAGTTCAACCATGGATCAGCCCTGTTTCAGTTGAAGGATTATGCCCAGGCCGTCGTCGCATTTGACAAAGCGGCCCGTGCCGAAAAACTCGCCGCCGAGGCTCTGTTCTGGAAAGGACTGGCACAAAAGTCGTTGCCCGATCTCGATCAGGCGGTCTCCACGCTACAAGCCGCTTACGAACAGCATCGCGAGCATCCATTCGCTGAGAAGCTGCTGTTTCAATGGGCCCAGTGCGAAGATCGCCGGGGCCAGCGCGACCACGCCCGCGAACTCTATGTGTCGCTGGTGAATCGCTGGCCCAAAGGCGCCCTGGCGCAAGAGAGCCTGCACGCGGCCACCGTCGCGGCGGTCGATCTCGGCAAGATTTCAGAGGCTGATGCCCTCCTCGCGAAATTCGATAAAGACTATGCCAGCAGTCCATTGCGACTGCGGCACGACATTCTGCGGGCCCGCCTGCAGATGGCGCGCACTCCTAAGGACTACGCTGGTGCCGTCAAGATCCTGCAGGGAGTGATCGCTGCCACAGAAAAAGAGGGGACCCGGCAACAGGCCCGTTATTACCTGTCCGTCGCCCTGCAGAATCTCGGGCAGCATTCGCAAGTCCTCGAAGTCAGCGAACCTTTGTCACGGCAAGTCGCCAGCGACCACGCTATGGCTGACTATGCCGGTGTATTCGTGATCCGGGCCGAATCTCAACGCGCCCTGGCCCGGACCGCCGCCGCGACAGCCAAGCCCGCCGAGTCACCTCCAGCTGAAGTCATGTATCTGGCGGCCGAAGCGGTCGCCTCGGTAAAGAAATACCTGGAACTGGCACCACAAGGTGCGCTCGTCGCACAGGCCTTGGCCGTTGGTTCGATGACCGAAGGTCTGGCCGCCCGGAAGGAACCGGCGCTGCAGTTCCTCGATGCGCTGCAGAAAACATCTCCGGAGTCCCCAGAACTGGAACGGACGTTACTCGAACTGGGACGTCTCGCGTATGCCCGGGAAGATTATGAACTGGCTGAAAAGCTTTACGGCGATCTGGCCAGTCGGCCCAAATCATCGCTGCACGCGGAAGCGCTGGCGGATCTGGGCTGGTCCTTGCATCGCCAGCGCAAGTTCATCGAGGCTGCCTTTGCCTTCGGACGTCTGCTCAAAGAACATCCCGACGACAAATTGGTTCCGGAGGCAGCGTTCCAGCGTGGCATTTCATTGCATGACGCCGGCCAGATCGAACAGGCGCAGACTGCGTTCGCCGAGGCGGCTCAACTGACGGGCGACTCGAAAGAGATCTTTCTGGCAGGCTGGCAGTCGGCCCGCCTGCTGGGACGTCTGAAAAAGACCACCGAAGCCGATACGGCCTTCGCCAATTTGCGAAAACGATTCCCGAAAGCCCCCGATGGCGACAAGATTCTCAACGAATGGGCGACTCTCCATTATGATGTCGAGAATTACACACGCGGCGATGATATTTTGCGTCGCCTGATCGTCGAGTATCCGAACAGCCCACTCGCAGGCCATGCCCGCTTGAGTCTTGCCGAAAGTGACCTCATCGCCGGCAAGATCGACCAGGCGCGCACGCAGTTTCTGGCAATCGCCTCGGCCAATGCTCCAGCCGGTACGGCCGGCGCCACCCTGCCCGACGCCAAACAGGTCGAACAGGCTCGAATTCTCCAGCAACGCGCGCTGCATCAACTGGTGCAGATCGAACTCAGTGCCCACCGCTGGAACGAAGTTCGCAAATACGCGGCAGAGTCGGCCCAGCGTTTCCCGGATGGCAATTTTCGCCTGGAAAACCAACTGGCGCTGGCTGAGGCCGATTTTCAATCGGGCGACCTGAAAGCCGCTTCCGAACGACTGCAACAACTCAAATCCGAAAAAGAGAGTCCCGAGGCCCGACAAGCGAAAGCCTTTCCCCAAATCTGGGTGCTGCAGGCCGAAATCGCCTGGCGGCAGAAAGACTACGACGCCGTGACGGCCACGGTTACAGAATTTCGCGAATGGGATCCGAAGTCTCCCCTCTTGTATCAGGCACAGGAAGTTCTGGGGCGGTCCCTCAAATCGCAGGCGAAGTTCCCCGAAGCACGGGCCGAACTGCAACGGGTGCTGGACGATCCCTTCGCCAAAGACACCGAAACCGCCGCCAAGAGCCTGTTCCTGATCGCCGACACGTATCGACTCGAGATGAACTACAAGGCCGCGTACGAGAACTTCCTGAAGGTGGATGTCCTCTACAAGTTTCCTGACCTGCAGGCACCTGCTTTGTACCAGGCGGGTGTCTGCCAGGAAGAACTCCAGGATTGGAAAAAAGCCGCGCGCTCGTATGACGACATGCTGCAGAGATTCCCCAACAGCGAGCACGCACCCAAGGCTCGCGAACGACTCGCCATCGTGCGCAAACGGATTGCCACGGGATGAATTCCTATCGGCCATCGAATGCTGGCCGCACGGTGACGGATAACCAGAAAGTCGGATTATGAAAACCCGAACCTCTGCGCTCACCCAACTCGGGGGACGCGTGCTGCTGCTGGCGCTGGTCTTTGCGGGCTGGGCCCTGTTGCGTCCGGTGGCTGCCCAGGACGAGACGGGCAATGTGGACGCGAAATCTGTGCTCGATGACGGGCCCGATGAACCTGCTCGGGCCACCTCAGGCGAAGCTGCTGACAAACAACCGGGGAAAAAACGTCGCGGCATCCCCACGCGGTTGTCCGAGATCTTCATCGCGGGGGGACCGATGATGTGGCCCCTCGCGGCCTGCTCGGTCGTCGTGCTGATGTTCACCATTGAACGACTTGTCGTGCTGCGACGTCGCCGTGTGATTCCGCATGATTTTGTGACCCGCTTTCTAGAACACGTGCAGAGCGGCCAGATCGACCGCTCGGGCGCTCTGGCACTGTGCGAACAGAATGCCAGTCCCATCGCAGAAGTGTTTGCCCACGGCGTCCGCAAATGGGGGAAACCCAGCGTCGAAGTCGAACAGGCCATCATTGACGGTGGCGAACGCCAGATCAGTATCCTGCGGCGCAACCTGCGTGCCCTCAATACCGTGGCCACCGTCGGCCCCCTGATGGGACTGCTCGGTACCGTCTACGGCATGATCAAATGTTTTAATGAATTCACCCGCACCACCACCGCGGCCGACAAACTGGATAACCTGTCGATCGGCATCGGCGAAGCGCTCATTGCTACCGCCGGCGGACTGTGCGTCGCGATTCCGGCCCTGGTGCTTTACATGTATCTGGCCGGTCGAGTGGATGGCCTGGTCATCGAAATGGACGTACTCGCGCAGAAACTCGTCAACCTGATTTCTGCCGAAAACCTCTCACCTCCAACTGACGAATTACCCCGTATCTCCCAACGCCCCAAAACGCTGGGGACAGGCGCTTTGAAAAACTCCTGACAGCCGGCCAGAGTACCGGCGACCGGCTCACACTCCGGAACGCGAACTCACACCACCCCGTTGAACCACCACGGGGGCCACCTGCCGCAAGTGGCAGTCGATCCGTTTGCCGCAGCACCACACAACCTGGTGAATTGACATGCCTCTCAAAGTCGAACCGCTCGAAGAGCCTTATCTCAACATGACGCCACTGGTCGACGTCATTTTGAATCTGCTGATTTTCTTCATGCTGGGGACGAGCTTCGCCAAGGACGAACGTCAATTCGATGTCGAACTTCCATCAGTCAGCCACGCGGAACCATTAACCAATCCCCCCGATGAAATCGTGATCAACGTCTATGCTGACGGGCATGTGGTTGTGAACCAGAAAGCTCTGTCGGCCCCCGAACTCGAAGCGCTGCTGTCAGACGCCCGGCAGCGGTATGCCGAACAAGCGGTGCTCATCCGTGGCGACGGCAAAGGGAATTATCAGTCGATCATGGATGTGCTCTCGGTCTGCCAGCAGGCCGGGCTGCATAACTATTCACTCGCCACTCTGCAAAAGGCCGATCGTTAGTCTTATGTTCCTGGCACAGGCCACAACCTGGATCGATTCCGTGGCCGCCGAATCTCGGCGGATCGCCGGGGAACTCTACGACTACGCACTGGCCGATCCGTGGGGCGCCGCGTATTGGAGCGTGGTCTGGGCCTGCACGTTCATTACGACCTTCATTCTGGTGCGCATGCTGTTCACCCGCTGGGGGGACAAAAACATCACGCAGAAAACGCTGGGTGTGTCGCTGCTTATCCACGTTTTGCTGGGCATGGTGTCGAATTCCGTGGTTTTTGAACCGGGAACTGGGTCCGACTCGTCGTCCACAGCGGGCAATCCGATCCGGCGGGTGTTCATCGAAGGGCCGCCCCTCAACGGAGACTCGGCCACCAGTGCGGGCCCCGGTGATGTCGAGCGACACCGCCTGCCAGGCAATTCACCCGCCTGGGAACGAAGTTCCCGCCCGGCCACTCGACCACTGTCCCGGCAGCCTGCCCGAACCCCCGACACTAGCCTCGAAAGTCCTGCTCCGGATCGGCAACTGACGGAATCCAATTCACTCGCGATTTCGCCCCCGGATGTTTCTGAACAAGCCGCCGACGCATCTCCCGATCCCGAAACCCTGCGAGAACCGCAAAAACTCGTCGGGGCACCGGCCGCAGCGACACCCAAAATCGCCGAAGAAACGGCGCAGGCTCGTCCCGAATCGGGCAGCCGGACCGGCATGCGCACCGCACGTCCTGCCGCCCCGACCGAAACAGCCGACAGTACAGCAACACCGCCCGGCCGCCTACCCGCGGCCGAGAGTCTACCTGCGTCTCCTACCGGAGTTCCGGTCGGCACTTCGCAGACCGCTGAAGCCGAGACCCCTCAACCGGCGCCGCAAAAGGGAAACCTCGCCGAGTCTCCGCGGATGAGCAATGCCACCCCGAAGTCGGCGACGATTCCCGACGATCGAGAAGCCACCACTCTGCCCGATGCTGGCCCTGCTTCAACCGGTCGTGGATTTACCCGGACCACTCGCCCGGGTCGCGACGCCGCGAACAAACCGTCTGCCGATTCACTTCCTTTCACCGATCTCGGGCCCCGCAACACTGATCCCTCGCAGGAACTGGGGCCCGGCGATCGGGGGAGCGCAGGACGCGACCTGCCGGCTCCCACGGAAGGCGAAGGCGGTCCGGGAACCGGCAACCCAGCCAGCGGGTCACGCATTTCAGCCGGAGAAGGCCAGGTGGGTCTGGCAACACCCGGCGTGATGCGATCCGAGGGAGGCGGCGCCATCGACAAGAATTCCAGCCGGGTCCCCGCGACCTATCGCCTGCGTACGTCGCCACGCCGCCTGAAAGAAGCTCAGATCCGCGGAGCCACCCAGGAGTCAGAAGACGCCGTCGAAGCCAGCCTGAAATGGCTGGCTGCCAACCAGCATCCCCAGGGATACTGGGAACCCATCGAAACGACCCTGGGCCGCGAACCCGAGAAAATCAATTTCGGCGATTCCAACGGCAGTGCCCGTGAGCAGCAGGCCGAGCGAGAACGGTCTGGTTTTCAGGCGGAAACCGGACTGACCGCGCTTGCCATTCTGGCCTTTCTGGGCAAAGGCTACACCCATGAAGACAACCCGTTTGCAGAACATGTCGACCGCGGACTGCGGTGGCTGATCTCGCAGCAGACGGCCCAGGGCTTCCTGGGGGGTAAAGCGAACCGCTATGCCCGCATGTACTGCCATGGCATGGCCACGATTGCCTTGGCCGAGGCGTACGCCATGACCAAGGCCCCCGAATTCCGGGAACCATTGAACCGGGCGGTAAAATACATCATTTCGGCTCAATATCCGGATGGGTCGTGGCGGTACAGCGATTGGCGGTCCCTGGAATCCAAATACCGCAAAGGGGACATGAGCATGTTCGGCTGGCAGTTGATGGCGCTGAAGAGCGCTAAGACCGCCGGCCTCGACGTGTCGACCGACGCCTTCGAAAAAGGGGTCGATTACCTGCTGGCCTGCGGGAACGACCTGAAATCACGCGGGCTCAGCCAATATGGCGGGCTGGCCGGCTACCGCGCCGGCGAAATGCCGAAACCCTCAATGACCGCCGAGGCTCTGTTCTGCAAACAGTTGCTCGGTATCCGCCGTGACAACCGGGCCGCGGTCGAAGCGGTCGAGTATCTGCTCCAGAATCTGCCCCGACGGACCAAACCGGATCTGTACTACTGGTATTATGGAACGCTGGCGATGAAACACCACGGCGGGCCTGCGTGGGAACGGTGGAACGCCGCCCTGCGCGACACGCTGGTCGCCGAGCAGCGCACGGAAGGTCCACTCGCCGGCAGTTGGGACCCGCGCTTTCCGTGGGGCGACTACGGTGGCCGGGTGTTTTCAACTGCCATTTCGACCCTGTGCCTGGAAGTCTATTACCGATACCAGGTCGAAGAGGGAACGCGACTCGAACCGTCCGAGCCATAACGGTGCCCAGGTCACAGGCCTAAAACGGCGGCTGACTCAAATGCACCGCCCCCTGCTGAGCCTGTGCATACAATTCCTGCCACGCCGAACTGCCGTCGTTGGCAATGTGTTCCAGGTACACCCCCCGCGGGAAGAAGGGCAGGCGTCCTCCCAGCCAATCGGCCCAATACTGCGCGGCGTGGTTATAGTAAGTCGTTGTGCCCGTGGGCCAACGAATGGCGATCAGCAATTCAGGGGCAGGATAAGGTTTGGCACGCGGTTCCACCCGAAACTGTTCAATGGCTTCCGGGTCGAGCGTGATTCCCAACCCCGGTCCGCTGGGCACCCGGGCCAATCCGTTCGAGACTTCCAGCGGAGTCTGGACGCAGTCGCGCTCGTACAGTTGATGGCAGTTCACGGCGGGCCAGCGTGCATGTTCCAGCACGGCTCCCAGGTGCAGCGCAAACGCTGTGGCGATTCGTGTCCCGACAATCTGCAGGAAAAACGATCGGTTGTGGACCTGACAGACGTGCGACTCGCGGAGGATGCGACTGACTCCGCCACACATCACGAACCCATCGACCATTTCTTCGCGAATGGCGGTCTCAATCGGCGTGTCACCAAAATGAGTGGCCGTATGCATCGAAATCGGCACGTGCGTGTGCTGCCGTAGAAACTTGTAGCCCGCCACATCGCTATGCGGAATCGGGCTTTCGAACATGACGACCTGCGGAAACTGTTCGAGTTCTTTGAGCAACCGTGTACAGTGCGCCGTATCGACCCCGAAACCATTAAAATCCATGTCGATTTCGAAATGCGCAGGAACCGCCTGGCACAACTTGCGAGTGTTCTCGACAACATCAAACCAGGGGCGTCCCTTGGTCTTGAAACTGTTGTAACCCTGGGAAATCGCCAACTGGCATTCGCTGATCCAGTCCTGGGCGGGCATGTCGATATCCCACCACGAGATGTGGCAGCGGTCGCGATGCATTTTGCCGAGCAACTGGTGCAAGGGGGCATCGAGCACCTTGGCAGCCGCATCGAACAGCGCAATCTGCAGTCCGGACCCCAGTGAATCGTCCCACATCATCTCGGCCGGATGTTTGCCGATGACGGCGTTACGCGCCGCATCCGACACCGTGCTCGGCCCCCAGGTGTAATACACCATGGTTTCACCGAAACCGACAACTCCCGATTCCAGCGTCACCTGACAGATTTCAAACAAGGTCCAGTGCGGAATCTCGCGCTGCATGTTCCGGGCGGGAATCGGACGCAACGGCAGTTCCACCCAGAATGTATCGATACGTTTGACGTTATGTGCCATGGTGGTCCTGCGGCGAGGGGAGAGATTTGGCGGCAGCGGGGCGCTCTTCCGCTTCCGACGAGTCGGCGAATACAGAGGTCGAAATGACCCGTTCCGTCACCTGTGCCAGATACCGCAGCAACTCGCGGTTCAATTCCGTGAATTCGGGCCATAACACTTCATCCACGAAGCGACTGGGGACCCGCGCCATGACAGTCGTGCGACGCTGTCCGGAATAGCGATACGGCACCAGGCCATAACGCCGCAGCAACGCTACAAACAGACGCCGCGACCACTCATCGGTCATACTGAATTTGTACTCGACCGGCGGTTCGACGGCCTGGAAAGCTCGCAGGCGGTCGCGAATGCGGTCGATCGCATTGGCGGCGGCAGCCCGTTCACCATCGCTCGCGGCTCCGGCAAAAAGGGCTTCCAGTTTTCGCAGCTTTTCGACCAGCAATTCTTCATTCACAGGCAGATCGCTCCCTTATTCGCCGTGCAGCCACGGAATGCCGTCAATGAGTTGATCGACTTTGTCATGCATCCGCACTTCGATAACGGTCGGGCCCGGACGGGTGAGTGCTTCCTGCACCAGACGGGGCACTGAGTTCACATCTCCCGTGCTGATGCCGTGCGCACCAAAACTGTGGGCCAGCGTCACAAAGTCGGGCGACCGCATGTGCACATCCACATGTCGACCGTCAAACGCCTGCACCTGCGACCCCTTGATCGCCGACAGGCAATTGTCTTTCACTACCACGGCAACCACGTTCAAACGATGTTCGACCGCGGTCCCAAGTTCAAAACACCCCATGACGAAACCGGCGTCGCCCGACAGGGACACGACGGGGCGATCCGGCGCAGCGATTTTGGCACCGATCGCCGCGGGAAATGCGAACCCCAGCGACACGCTGTGGCACGGATAAATCAACGACCGCGGACCAGGAACCGGAAACCGATCGAAACAACTGTAGCCGGTCGAGGTGATGTCGACCGATACGATTCCGTTCTCTGGCAGGACCTGCCGAATCTGACTTAATACCGGAACGGGGGGCGACGCACGCCACGTTTCGTGTTCTGCGCGGGCCTGTGCCACCCAGTGTGGGTCCACGTCCGCCGGTTTCTGCTCCAGATCTTCGTTTACGGCCTGCAGCAGCGGGGCCAAAGGTCCCGAGACACCGGCCGAAATCTCGTACTCTCGCCCCAGTTCTTCCGGATCGCGATCGAATTGCACGAGATTGGCCGGCAATTGTGTCGTCCAGTTCAGCATGTCGATCTGCGTGAATCGCACGCCGATGGCGATCACCCCGTCAGCTTGTTCCAGCAGCGACAACGACCGGCGCGAACGGGTGAAACCCACCACGAGCGGATGGTCATCCGAAACCACTCCTTTACCGCGCCGCCCGTAGATAATCGGCGCCTGCAGACGCTCGGCCAGCAATCGGACTTCGTCACGGGCCTGGGCGGCGACACAATCGACCCCCACCAGAATGACGGGACGCTTCATTTTCCGGATGCGATTGACGGCAGGAGTCAATTTCCGGCGCTGGACGGGATCATCGACGCCGCGGGCCACGGGTGCCGGGATCTCTAGTTTCTCGGTGATCGTTTCGGCCGCCAGATCCGGAGGAATTTCCAGCACGGCCGGCCCGGGTCGTCCCGAGTACATCGCTCGGAACGCCTCTTCAACCAGTTCGGGAATCTCGCCCACCGATTTCGGTCGTCCAAAAAAGCGCGAGATCGGTTTGAAGAACGCCTTTTGATCGAGACCATGAAACATCTTGGTGCGATCACGGCGGGCGAATTGTTTTTCGAATCCCCCCACGAGCAGCAGTACCGGCACGCAATCGGACTGCGCATCGAGCACCCCGGTCGCCGCATTCGCCGCCCCGGGACCGGGTACCGTGAGAGCCACACCCGCATCGCCGGTGATCCGGGCATACCCATTGGCCAGCATCGTCGCGCCCTGCTCGTGCCGGACGAGATAATGGGCGATTCCCTGCCCAGCGCGATGAAACGCATCATACACGGCAATATTCTGCGTCCCGGGCATCCCGAAGACCGCGCGTACGCCTTGGGCTTTCAGGCAGGAGAAAAGAACATCTGCACCAGTCATCGACGTCATGTTACGTAGGCGATCCCAAATTCAAGAGTCAATCATCGTGATCCGAGGCATCATCAGGGCCGATGTCAGTCGAGTGCGGACTGAGCCTCGCAAAGGAAACGCTGAGCGGGCGTTTCGATGTGCCAGTTCCTCGAGTCTCGGATTCGCAGCCAGAGTGGCGCGAGCTGTGGCACGACCAGCGTGTTGGCGTTAGGCTACAAGTGCAGCCGATTTGTTGCAAATGATCTGACACCGAATTCGCCCGTTTCCGAAATTTGTGATGATCACCGATTTCCGTAATCTGCGGGTCACCGTCATGGGACTGGGGAAATTCGGAGGCGGTATCGGAGCCGTGCGATTTCTGGCGCATCACGGGGCACGTGTCACCGTGACGGATACAAAGCCGGCTTCACTCCTGGCCGAACCGATTACCCAGATTGCCGATTGCCCCCACGTCATTCACAAATTCGGTGGTCATCAGGACGTTGATTTCCGCGATACAGATCTCGTCGTTGCGAGTCCCGCGGTGGACCGCGCACACCCGTGCCTCGAAATCGCCCGCACCACAGGAATTCCCGTCACCAGCGAAATGAATCTGTTCTGGGAGCGCAACCGCGGCAAAACGGTCTGCGTCACGGGCAGCAATGGCAAGTCGACCACCGTGGCTCTCATTCATGCCTTGCTTCAAGCAGGCTTACAGCGTTCGACCGACACAACGCTGGCCGGCACGCCCCCGCGAGCCGTCTGGCTCGGGGGCAACATTGGCCACAGCCTGCTGCCTGTTGTCGAACAGATTCAACCCGACGACTGGGTTGTCCTGGAATTGAGCAGCTTTCAACTTGACGATCTGGCCGTATTGAAACCGAACCCGCACGTCGCCGTCGTCACGAATTTCACGCCCAATCATCTCGATCGCCACCACACCGTTGACGCGTACCGTCAGGCCAAACAGAATCTGCTCCGCTGGCAGACGGCTGATCGGGTCGCCATCTTGAACCAGAATGATGCCGATGTGGCTCATTGGCCCACAGCGGCCCGCACGATCTGGTTCGGACGCGACGATGAAGGCCGCCAGGGCCTGTTTGCCATCGGCCTCGAAGGCTATAAGCGTCAAGCACTCTATCGCCACGGGTCCCGCGAGCAGGTTCTACCGCTGGGCCTGTGGTTCAACCTGCCCGGCATTCACAATTTCATGAACGCGCTGGCCGCCACCAGCACAGCCTTGATTCTGGGCAGTCAGGCCGCCAAAGTCGAAACCGGCCTGCGGACATTTCGGCCCCTGCCTCATCGCCTGCAACTGGTCGCGGAAACCGCCGGCCGACGATTTTACAACGACTCAAAAGCCACGACGCCTGAAGCCACCATGCTGGCATTGCGTGCCTTCCGCGAACCAATTGTTCTACTCGCTGGCGGATCGAAAAAAGGGGTCGACCTGGCCCCCCTGGCTGCCGAGATTCTGGCACGTCACGTGAAAGCAGTGGCCTTGCTGGGCGAAACTGGCCCCGAGCTGGGCCACGCACTCCACCAACTCGACACCCGGGACGCGGTTCGCACTCACCTGTGTACCAATCTGCAGGAGGCCTGGCATTTCGCTGTGGCGCAATCGCAGCCCGGCGACATCGTTTTGTTGTCACCGGGTTGTGCCAGCTACGACTGGTTTCCCAATTACGAAGTTCGTGGCGAGGAATTCACGAGACTGGCCCGAACCTGGGACGGACGTTAAATACAAAGTCTGCCCAGCGGATGCTTGCGGCGGAAAGATAACAGTTTGGCAGACGCAACCGACCGAAACAGTGACCTGGCTTGGTGCGTTTTGGCAGATTCATCGGCAGGGAAAGGGCAGCATGGCAATCGGATTGGGCATTGTGGGCAGCGGCTACATGGGGACCACCTACAGCGAGACAATCTCGCGGTATGTCCGCGGCGCGCGACTGGTGGCCGTGACCGGAGGTCGCCGGTCGGCGGATCTGGGCCGAGACTTTTCTGTCGACACTGCATCCAGCCCCGAGGAACTGTTTGCCCGTGCTGACATCCAGGCTGTTATTCTGGCCACGCCCGATCACAGCCGGCGCGAGTTAACCATGGCCGCGGCTGCGGCGGGAAAACATGTTCTGGCGGAAAAGCCCATGGCACCCACGGTCGCCGACTGCGACGCGATGATTGCCGCCTGCCAGGCCGCCGGTGTGCACCTGGCGGTGGTCAAGACCGAACGTTATCGCAAACTGGCCCTGCGCACAAAAAAGCTGATCGATGACGGGGCCATCGGTCCCGTCCGGATGGTCCGTACGGTGTCGAGCCTGCCCATCACCGTGGCCCGCGAACTGCTGGAGTCCCGCCCCTGGATCAGCCACCCCACCGGTGGGGGACTGTTTCTGGGAATGGCCACCCACAATACCGATTTCCTGCGGTGGATCACGGGGGGCAATGCCACCAAGGTTTTCGCCGAGGTCCACACCTATTGCGACCTGCCCATTCCCGCCATGAGCGTGATGGCGCAGATCGTGTTCGACAATGGGTCCATGGGGCAATTATGGGTGTCATCGGAACTGCCTTCTCCCGGCGTCCCTTCGAGTGAAGTCCGGTTTCAGATCGTGGGCCGTGACGGCACGCTCGACCTCGAAAATTTCGAATTCCTGGACCAGGGCAAAGGCGAGCACTGGGAGCGCATCTCGACACCAGAGCAGTTAGACGACATTTCGGCCCACCGCTCCCCCATCCGCCTGTTTCCCCATGTCGGAGTCGTGCAGGATTTCGTCGACAGCATCCTCGAACAACGGCCGCCAGCCGTCACCGGCCTCGACGGCCGGGCCGCCGTAGAAATCTGCGAAGCCTGCCTGATTTCCGCCCGCACCGGCCAGGCCGTTGACTTGCCCCTGACGTCGCCCGTTATCGGTTGAAAGCAATCCCTGCGGCCCGGTATGGCATGGCGATCATGAGGCACACATCCGAAACTCTATGAATCAGAAAGCGCACAGATCATGAAATGCAACCTGGAAGGGACCGTCAGCCTGGTCACCGGAGCCGCCCGTGGAATCGGCCAGCAGATCGCCAATCGATTCGCCGCCAATGGCTCGCGTGTCATTTTCACTGATGTCCTGCCGGAAGTTCACGAGTCCGCGAAGGCCGTCGGCCAGCGGGCCTTCGATATGGACGTCACCAATGAGACGCAGATTGCCGCCGTCGTGGCCGAGATCATCCGGGAATTCGGCCGAATCGACATCCTCGTGAACAACGCCGGCATCAACACGCTGGCGCATCGCGTCACGATCGACGAGTTTCCGAAGTCCGAATGGGACAAGATTCTCTCGGTCGATCTCGATGGCGTGTTTCAGGTCAGCCAGGCGGCGGCCCGCCTCATGCGTCAGCAGAAATCCGGGCGAATCATCAATATCGCCTCGATCGCGGGCCTGGTCCCCTTGCGGTTGCAATGTGCCTTCACCGCGGCCAAGGCCGGTGTCGTGAACCTCACGAAAGCGATGGCGATCGAACTGGGGCAATACGGCATTCTGGTGAATGGGATCGCCCCCGGCTCAACCCTGACCGAGGGGACCCGCCAGCTGTTTTATGGCGAGGGGGGCCGCTTTCACGAAAAGGTGCAGCGGTTGCTCGACCACGTGCCGTTGGCACGTCCCGGCACTGTCGATGAAATCGCCGTCGGCGCGTTGTTTCTGGCCGATCCCGAAAACAGCTACATGACCGGCCACATCCTGACGATCGATGGCGGTTGGACGGCCGGCTATTCGCGAGATTTTTAGCACCGATAGAATCCCCCTGTGCGTGAAGCGAGTTCTTCCGAGCGCTGATCCACCGCGGTGAATCCCCCAGAGGCTCGGCACGCACCAACCTCTCACACGGCAGCGAATGTAAGCCTTCAGCCTGGCCCAAGCGGCGACGGGGCTCAGACTGGTCAGCACGACGCGAAGTCATCGCATTACTTCCGCAGCTGGCGGTCGCCGCATCTTATCAGGCTCGACCGTTCATAGCGGTTGGGTCGAAGGTTGTGTTTCCGGCAGGGAGACGGGTTGGGGTCGCGGTTCCAAATCATGCGGAGCTGGATTCAGGGAACAACTGCCCGGAGTCGGTATAAGTTTGTCGGCATCCGAATACATAGGCACGCCCTGCGATCTCGGCGGCGCGTCATAGCCGGCCGGTTGAAGCGCACGGGAATTCGGAACTCCCTGAAATTCGGGCGGCGGGACACTGGGCAACACAAAAGAGTCGCCATCTACGAATGCTCCTGTGTTGGAACAGTAGTGTGCGGCTCCCAATTGAATTCCCATGAGCACTACCGCGCCGATTCCCAACAGCGTCGGCAGTGATCCAGTACACAGACCGGAAATCGCCCAACCGTAGCCCGCCAGTTGCATTTTCTGACGCTTGAGCACAACCAGAGCTATGATCCCGATTGCAACGGCGGCAATGCCACCCAAAGCCATCGCGGCTGCGTGCAGCCCGACGAGCGAGATCGATACCCCTTCACCCCAGTCGTTCGCTAAGAAGACCGCGGCAAAGTAGGTCACGGGCAGGCAAACCATCAAGATGCAAGCCACAATTCCCAACGCACCGGCCCACAAGGCCAGTTTCGATCGCTGTTTCGGGGGTGCCAGGTTCCAGCCCCCCGCAGCCGCTCCCAGGAAATGCAACGCGGGCAAGCTAACGTTTGCTTCCATGCCAACCTGCGCCAAAGTCGCCGAGGTCGCTGTCGATTGCTTATCAGCAACGGCCGACGTGCTGGCCACCAGTTCACGCGCACGCTGCTCGATCTGTGAAACCACCGCCAGGCGTTCTGGACGGGGGAGCAATCCCAGCAGGGCCTGGTCAACCGCATCCAACCGCTGTTGGATGGCGAGTGGCATCGCTGTGAGTGACGTGGTGTTCTCTGTCGACATGGCCGATTCCCTTCGTTTTCTGTGGCGGAATGTCTCTTCGATCCGCACATCCGCGGCGGTTTTCCGAGACGGTCGCTGGTGACGGACCATTGACTCCAGATGTAACAAAGTTGGGAAAACAGACCTAGTCCGACTTTGGCCCGGCCAAAAACCACACAATTGCGCGGCAGTCATCTCGACCAGACGGCCGCGTTCCAATGCCCCGCGAAACCGCCTCGAATCGTCTGATTTCGACGATTTTGAGCCCCCCTTTAATGGTACATCCCGCGTGAGCCGAGAGAATTCGGCCCACGCGGGATGCTGAAGACTGAGTCTACAGACCGCGGGAGGCGATCAACACCCAGCGATCCCCTCGGATCTGAGGATTATTTGACGCCCTGCTGGGAAACCAGCGGCGCGCTTTCAATTCCCTGGGGGGTCAGATTGCTGGCACCATAGGCTCCCCCCTCGGTTGGTCGGGCCAGATACTGCGGCAATTTGACGGACGAGAAGAATTGAATATTGGGCTTTTGATATGGTGCGAGCGCCTGTTGCAAAGATTCCCCGTCTTTCATTTGCAGAAAATGCGGCGCCCCGCTGGTTATCGAAGTCTCCCAGAGAACTTTACCATTTTCCACGATCTTCAGGCGACTGATGTACTCCGTGACGTTTGCCTTTTCATTCCCCAGTCGGCCGAACGAACGATAAGAAATCTCCTGGGTTTTTCCCTGCTCCGTCGTCGCCTGCAGCGTCACCTGGGCCCCATTCCCCACATTGATTCCCAACGCCGTCAGCTGAGCCGTCAGAGCCTGGTAAGCTTTCTGAATCTCGTCTTGGGCTCCCTGGGCCTGCATATTAATCGACACGGTCGTACCGGGCTTGAGCGCCAGCAACTGGTCGGCGTTCAGTCCTGCGGCCGCCTTCAGGGCCGCCTCGTGGGGCAACCGGGCCTGGAACAAAGCCCGTTCTTTCCGATCGTTGCTCGTCAACGCGTAATAGAAGTTCCCGCCAAATTCTCCGTAGCCATGACTGAACCCATTTCCCGCCTGGTGCTGATACCGCCAGAGGACGACACGCAGATCCAGGTCAATCAGATTCTGTCCCGACACCAGGAGGTAACCGTTGGCCATCCAGTCGATACCGTTCGCCGCCACGGCGGTTGGGAAATAGATATCGCGGTACATTTCCCCTTTCACGAGATCCCAGACAATCAAACGCTGCGGCGAGAGAGCGGCCAGTTGCGTGCCATCGGGGCGGAACGACAATGCCGAAACAATGCCGGGGTCGCCCGGCAGTTTTCCGAGCGTATCACCCGTGAGGGCATCGAAAATCACCATTTCGTTGTTCACGGGAGCAGCGAGGTACTTGCGATTCACACTCAACGCGGCCACGCCATTGTTGCTGAGATCCACTCGATAAATGGCCTTGGCTTTCGAAACCTGGAACATGGCCAGCTTGCTGGGGAATTGCAGCGTCAGCACGTGGTCCGCATCAATGAACTGAGCCATCGTCGGAGCCGTTTTGTGGATGTTACCCGGATCCTGTGGGCTGAATCGCTTGACCAGGGTGGGGCCCTTGCTCCCCATCTTCCAGACGCCAATACCACCGGTCGTATCGCCATGCGCGAAAATCTGGTCCGCGCGGGACAGAATGTGTTCGCCGTCTGAGTCAATATCCACCGGCTTCAGATTCGATTTATACGACACCGGATCCGACGCTTTGCCGGCGGCCAGATCGACCATCTGCAGCGAGACTTTGGCCGACTTACCCGGCGTGCCGTCCCGGACGACAACACAGGCTTTTGACTGCCCGCGAGAAATCAACAGGCCATCGACGGATTCAAAAAATCCCAGTTCGGTTTTCCCTTTGCTCTTGAGAGTCGATTCCAGCAGGATCGGCTTCTTGAACAGGTTGTCCGGATTCGCGATCGCATCGGGGGTCAATTTCCACGGCCCCGTCTGTCCTACACTCAGGGTTTCGACACTAGACCAGTCGGCTTCATTAGCCACGGGTTCCGTTTCGTTGTCGTCATCATCTCCGTCATCCGAGTCCGCCGACTTGGCACCTTTTTCGAAGGGATTGTCGTCGTCGTCACCGGCTTCTTTGAACGGGTTGTCTTCGGCTTCCTTGGCGGCGGCTTTGGCGGCGTCCTGGTCCGCCTTGCTCAGCTTGTCGAGCGCCATCTTGACCTTTTTGCCGTTCTCCGTTTCAAGAGTGACTTCGCCATCACTCAACTCGACGAACTTCGCCTTGGTTTTGTACTTGCCCGTTTTGTCCGTCCAAGTCCGCATCTTGGCACCCGACGACCCTTTGCCCGCATCGGCCTTTTCGGTCGTCAGCGGCCGCACCTTATCGGGTGGCAAGGTGGGGGTCATCGTGACGCCGTTGGACTTGAATTTGACAGTGAGCCAGCCAGTCGGAAAATACTCCACGAACTCGGCCTTGATTTTTTTTCCGGCCCACTCAACTTCGACTTTGTCACCCGGAGAGAGCTTCTTTTTCTTGCCTGACGCCTTGTCGGCGGCGAAGACAGACACACTGAGCAAAGTCAACGACAGGACGCAACTCAGGAAAACTCTCATGCCAGTACTCCCGGAACAGTTCCCGTGACAAATGAAGGAATGGACTGCGAATGCAGACAAACAAGACGATCGAAAGAGCGTCCATCTTAGCCACGCCGTTCGATAATTTTCAACCAAAATGTCAGAGGCTGCCCGGGCCCGGATTCTCCTGCAGTTGACACACCCAGTCGCGGAAAGCTCACACAACCCAATCTCGTTGAATTGCACGATTTATTCCGAAGAAAACACACGAAATCGCGAGACTGCCCTCGGATCCATGTCCCCACAGTTTTGAGACACAGGTCAGAGGATCCACGGCACAGCCAGGAACGGCACAGACTCACCCGCGCAAACAATCAGTGCACATCCTGCCCGATCTCGTGCGGTGGCTGACACGATTCCGTCTGTCGGGCACAGCAAGTTGTGTGGAGCGCCCCATGACAGTTCGTGCCACCCACAATCAAAACAGAGCTCCAGAGCCCCTCTCACCAGTGCAGGCTAAATTCGCCACAGAGATCCAGAATCACACCTGCGCACGCACACGAACACCGGGATTTCCCCGATTCTTTTTCGAGCGAGTCGTGCCAAAATGGCGACGCAACGAATGGCCTGCGCCGATCTGCAACAATCGGTCGCAGGCTCTAAGGCAGCCCCTCATTCGACGTCGCAGGTCGGCCCACTTGTGATTCGCTTGAGGGGCTGCATCGTTTTTACCCCCCCCACCAGCACGGCGACAAGTATTTTGCCACACAGAAAAGATTCGGCTTTAACGACCGAATTTGAGGCCCCAACCGGTCCAAAGGGTCGTTAACCCGAAGAGGCCACGCTGCGGCCATGCGATGCCGCCCGCTGACGCAATCCACCCAAAAGTCGCGAGCACACGTCGGCTGAGTCACGATTCCCGTTCAGACCGAGCACACACACGTCACGACCAATTATAGACACACGCCCAGCGCGGCCGAATCGCTACTCTTCCGAATCGGGCGTTTTCAGGAATTCGCTGAGTGAAAAAATTTCCAGTACGGGAAGTTCTGTGTCGCCCACGGTTTGCGAGCCGGTGACCCGCAAGGTCTCTTTCACGGGCACTTTGGCCCCTGCTTTCACTCCGGCCGTTTTGGCCAGCAGCACCGCCTGAACCCGCTTCAGTCGAATGGGCTCGATTGTCTTTCCGGAACTATTCACCCGCTTGGGCTCCTTGTGCTGCTCATCGACCAGAATAACCATCTGGTTCGCATCCACCACGCGAACCACCCTGATGGGATGGCCCAGCCGCAACACCAACCCCGGCTTGAGAAT
This sequence comes from Planctomycetota bacterium, assembly GCA_018242565.1. GTDB lineage: Bacteria > Planctomycetota > Planctomycetia > Planctomycetales > Planctomycetaceae > JACQFH01. The sequence continues at coordinate 19,602 of JAFEBR010000295.1, forward strand.
TCGCTCTTCACCGGCGGGAGGCACCGCCTCAAACGGCACCACATAACCGACATCGTGCATTAACGACTTGATGGCCATCAACTGAGTGGCCGCTTCTCCCGCAGCGGTTTCAGCCGCCAGAGCCAATTCTTCCTGGAATCCCTCTTTCCCCGGCTGGTAGCCTCGCCGGGTTCCAGCTGCCTTACCCTTGGCTTTCAGTTTTTCAAATTGGGCCCAATGCGCCTTGATCGCCGCTAGCCGCACCTTATCGGAAGTCGCAAAGAACTCCTTGATGTCTTCGGGCGCGGTGTCTTTCACCTGGGCGGGAACAAATCCCTCCGGTAAACCCGTTTCCACATCGCCTGCCGCCGGGTGGGCCGGTTCTTCGGCTTGCGGCCCTGCTGCCGGTTTGTCGTCCGCGGCCTTGGCTTCCACCTTCTCAGATTGCGGCCCCTGCGCCCAGACCGCTGGCGATCGGCTGCCCCCCAGCACCAGACAACAGACGCACAGCGTTCGGAAAATCCCAGACGTCGACATAAGAATCACCTTTGCAGGCTCAAGTTCGCCGAGTGAAGCTCGATTGAGACTCTTCCCGGATCATACCACAATTCGCAGGGCTGAACTGCCGAAATTGCCGTGATGACAAATTCCAGACGGCCCCCAGACCAGTGCCCCGTCGGCAAGGGCGGACTTGTTTCCTCGCGCGCGAGATGGACAACCGTGTGCTGGCCTGGAGCCACGGTCGCACCCTTCAACCACCGGCCTGTTCAATGACCGCATCCCGGAATGGTTGGTGCTGTTCATACTGTGCCAGACGCTCCCGAGCGGCGGCGATGCGGTCGGGGTCATTCTGGATCAACTGCAGTGCCTGCTGCTGTCGGTCGACGGCGGTCTCGTAGTCCTGACATTCCGCACAGGCCGCCGCCAGTGTTTCCAACGCGATGCGATCCTTCCAATTCGTGAGTTCACAAGCACGTGTTGCCAGTTCCACGGCCCGGGGCCCATCACGCAGGCTCTCTTCCGGACAAGTCGCCAGCACCCATGCCAGCCCTCCCAGCGGAGCATCATGATCGGGCAGCAACTTCATCGCCGCCTCATAATCTGCCACAGCCAGTTCGTAGTCATGAAGTTGTCGATACACGAACGCCCGATTATTGAGGAAGAATGCGTTTTCGGGTTGCAGGCGCAGGGCCTCCGCCAAGTCGGCCAGAGCCCAATCATAATTCTGACGCCGAGAATGAATCGTGGCCCGCGCAAACAAGGCCCGCGAATGTTCGGGATCAAGGCGAATGGCGTCTGAAAAATCATCGAACGCCTTTTTCCATTCTGAGCGCGAGAAAAAGATCCCGCCTCGATAGTAATAACCGTCCGCCTGCTCGGGATTCAGCCGAATCGCCGCCGAAAACCGGGCAAACGCCTCGTCAAAATCATCCTCAGCCAAAGCCTCCAGTCCCCGGGCAAATTCCGTGTCGGCCGGACTCACGAGCGGGCCCGGTTGTATTGGGCCGATCGGCGTCGGCGGTCGGCTCGTTTGCCAGACGAACATCAACACCCCGCCCACAACCAGCAGCACGATTGCAACCGGCACGTTGCGCTTCAGACCAATCATGAACTGCCCCCGCTTCTGTGAGCCACCTGGAACGCCAGGCCCCGCTGACGCAGACTAAAAACAACGCTGTACCACCGCTCGACTTTCTGCGTGGATTATCGTGCTTTCCCGAAATTGTGTCGATGCCGGTTTCCTTTTGACCACGTGGCAGAAGATGGGGTTTTGAGCCGATTATTTACGCCACGGATTCCTTTTGACACATTCTTGCCAAACCGTTATTCTTCGCCGCCCAATGGGGGGCAGGAGTGCCAGACAGGGAAGGATGGCAGCGTGTCAAAACAAGAGTTCGTGCTCGTCGTTGACGAGATTTCTGATACGGCAGATGTATTGCAGGCGGTCCTCGAACCTCGCGGGGTCGCCGTCAATCGGGTTCGACAACTCGACGCGAAATCCGCGGCGAACACCGCTGCCCAGCCGCGCGTGATGGTGGTGGATGCCGACAACCTGCGCGGAGCAGAGTCTGCGTCCAGTCCGGCCTGGCACAATGTCCCGCAGATCATCATTGGCAAGATTCAGTTTGCCCCGTCGGCTGCCGACGACGAGCAGCAGGCGACTCCGCCGCGGCGCTTTCTGCAGAAGCCTTTTCAATTCGCGGAACTGATGCAGGTGATCGAATCGCTAATCTGAATGTCTCGATCGCGGCTCTCCGGCAATTCGCCGTCGAGGCCCTGTGTGCCGTCCGACTGCCTCGCGCTCAGGCACTCATCACCGCGGAAGCACTGACCACGGCGGATGCCATGGGGGTCTTCACCCACGGCACGAAATTGCTGATTGGCTACCTGAAAAAGCTGCAGGGGGGAGGCTATCGTGCCGCGGCCCTGCCGGTGATTGAACGCGAGGGCCCGGGCTGGGCCGTTGTGGATGGACAATCGGCACTCGGCCAGGTGGGCTGTGAATTCTCAATGCGGCTGGCGATCCAGAAAGCACAGCAGGTGGGCATGGCGTATGTCGGCCTGCGCAACACCGGACACATCGGTGCCGCCGGCTACTATGCCGTGCTGGCCGCCCGGGCCGGTTTGATTGGAATCGTCGCCGGCAACGACAAGCCCAGCGTCGCAGCGCCCGGATCACGCGGCCCCGTCCTGGGGAGTAATCCACTGGCTTACGGCATTCCGGTCGGCGATGGCGATCCCATTCTCCTCGATATTGCCACCGCCGCCGTCGCAGGAGGCAAGGTCTATGCCGCACATCAGCGCGGGGAACCGATTCCCCCGACCTGGCTGATCGATCTGACCGGCCAGCCCACAACCGACGGCTCGCTCTATCCCGACCACGCTTCGCTGGCCCCCATGGCCGGCCACAAAGGCTATGGGTTCGGACTGCTCTGCGAGATTCTTTCCGGCGTGCTGCCGGGGGGCAAGTTGACCTGGGAGGTCGGCAGCTGGATGTTCGATCCTCCGTCGGCCCCTTCATTGCACAACGCCGCGTTTGTGGCGCTCGACGTGGGCCTTGTGGCACCGCGTACCGAGTACAACCAGAGAATCCGCAAACTGATCGATGAGATTCATGCGGCACCGACGGCCGACGGAATTGACCGCGTGCTGGTTCCCGGTGAACGCGAATGGAATCAATTCCATCGCGCTCAGAATTCAGGCATCGACCTGCCCGCCGACGTCGTCGAAAAACTGAAACTGTGCTCGGCGCTGAGCGGGGTCGTTCCCACCTGGCTGCCCGCCGAGACTGCCGGTTAAGCCGCCCGCTCGAACCCAGCCCTCACGAACTGGCCAGTTCCGCCTGCATGCGGTTCAAAGCTTCCAGGGCTTCGAGCGGCGTCATGCGATCGGTCTTCAGATCGCGCAGCTTGTCGATCACCGGATGCTCGATCACGTGAAACAGTTCCAGTTGCCGTTCGCCTTTGGAACTGGTCTTCCGCGGTGGCACCGTCGGCACGCCGTCGCGATCGACGTGACTGCTTTCGAGCGTATCCAGAATGACTCGGGCGCGTTCGACCACTTGAATCGGAATTCCGGCCAGGCGGGCGACATGAATTCCGTAACTCTTGTCGGCAGCCCCTGGAATGATCTTGTGCAGGAACACGATGCCATCGTCATCCTCCCGCACGGCTACGTTCCAATTACGGGCGTTTTTCAAAGTCGCAGACAGTTCGGTCAGTTCATGATAATGGGTGGCGAACAGCGTCCGGCAGCCGACCGCGTCATGCAGAAATTCGGTCACGGCCCAGGCCAGCGAAATGCCATCGTAAGTACTCGTCCCGCGGCCGATTTCATCGAGAATCACCACGCTGCGCTCGGTCGCCGCGTGCAGAATGCGCGCCGTCTCGGTCATTTCAACCATGAACGTACTTTGTCCACGACTGAGTTCGTCGCTGGCGCCCACCCGAGCAAAAACCCGATCCGCCAGACCGATGCGGGCCGACTTGGCGGGGACAAACGCCCCCATCTGCGCCAGCACCGTCAGCAGCGCGGCCTGTCGAATGTAGGTACTTTTTCCCGCCATGTTCGGGCCGGTAATGATCTGCACCCGCCCCTGCTGATCTCCCAGCAGCACATCGTTCGGCACGAACTGCCCCGTCGGTTGCAGGCGGTCCAGGACCGGATGCCGGCCTTCGCGAACATCGAGCACCACTTCGTCGGTGAGTTCCGGTCGGCAATAGTTGCCTTTCACCGCCAGCACCGCCAACGCGGCCAACACATCGGACTGTGCCAGCGCCTCAGCCGTCTGACGCAACCGACTGCTCTGAGCCGCCACCAAAGTCCGCAGCGCCTGGAACAATTCCTGTTCGAGGCTGGTGGCCTGCTGCTCAGACCGCAGGACCTTCTCTTCGTGCTCCTTGAGTTCCGGAGTGATGAAGCGTTCCTGATTCTTCAGCGTCTGCTTGCGAATGTACTCGGGCGGAATCGGCGTTTTTGCCGCCTGCGCCGCAGTGATCTCAAGGTAGTAACCAAAGACCTTGTTGTAGCCAATCTTCAGGCTCGGTATGCCCGTCCGCTCAATTTCCTTGGCCTGGTAGCGGGCGATCCATTCTTTACCACCCCGCGCCAAGTCTCGCAGTTCATCGAGCGTGGCGTGATAGCCAGGTCGAATGACGCCCCCCTCGAGCAATGAGAGCGGAGGATCGTCGACCAACGCCGTCTCGATCGCCGCACGCACATCGGCACACAAATCGAGTTGCGATTCCAGTTCTCCGAGCAATGGAGCGCGACGGCCACACAGCTTGGCCTTGATGCGCGGCAATAATTCGAGCGTATTGGCCAGAAATCGCAGGTCACGCGGCGTCGCCCGACCGGTCGCCACCCGCGCCGTCAGCCGCTGCACGTCATACGCACTTTTCAGGACCTCGCGCAATTCCTGACACAGCACATTGTTCTCAACCAGTTCCTGCACGGCATCCAGTCGGCGATCGATCGCTGTGCGGTTCGTCAGCGGGTTCGACAGCCATTCGGCCAGTAGCCGCGCTCCCATGGGGGTCACGGTTTCATCGATCACAGCGAGCAGACTTCCCTGCCGTTTGTCGTCGCGCAGCGTGCGCGTCAATTCCAGGCTGCGGCGGGTCGATTCGTCGATCAGCAGATTCGATCCACGCACGAATGGTTCCAGCCGGGCGATGTGCCCCAGGGCACTCTTCTGAGTTTCCTGGGCGTATTCGAGCAAGGCCCCCGCGGCGGTGATCGCAGGAGTGCTGTCGTCGGTCCAGCCGAAGCCTTCGAGGGTCTTGGTGCCAAAATGCTCGAGCAACAAACGTCGGCCATGGCTGGCCGAAAAACTCCACGGCGCGCGCTGGGTGATCAGCGTCTGCGGCGCAACTACGGCCCCCAAGGCCTGGGCCCCTTCGGGGATCAGACACTCGGCCGGTGCCAGGCGGGCGAGTTCGTCGGGCAGGTGCTGGGCTTCCAGATCCATCGCCACGAAGCGGCCGGTCGATAATTCCAACCAGGCGAGACCATACTGGTCGCGTTCGCCATAGACGGCGGCCAGAAAATTGTTTTCCCGCGGATCGAGCAACGCGTCGTCGGTCACCGTTCCGGGTGTCACGACGCGGGTCACTTCCCGTTTGACCAGACCTTTGGCGAGCGCAGCATCTTCGACCTGTTCGCAGACCGCGGCCCGAAACCCCGCCTGAATCAGTCGACGCAGGTAATTGTCGAGTTGATGAAACGGAAAGCCCGCCATCGGGATCGGATTGGTCGACCCTTTATCCCGACTCGTCAGGGTCAGCCCCAGCACCCGCGCGGCGGTCTGTGCGTCCTCGTAAAACAATTCGTAAAAGTCGCCGATTCGAAATAACAGTATCGTTCCGGGAGTCTGGGTTTTGACTTCCAGATATCGCTGCATCGCCGGGGTCGGCTTCGGATCAACGTCGGACATGGAGGGCCTGAGACAGAGAGAGACTCGATGAATAAGAGTACACGTAAATTACTCATTCTCGTGCCGAACACAAGCGACGGCCCCGGCTACTTCCCACGCGCGCCCCGCCAAATTCACGCGGTGGAAGCGGACCTGGCACGAAATCACCGCTCACGACTGACCGTCCAACCGGACGAACCAAATCAGGCCAGGCCGACGCTGCGTAAAAAACGACACACCCGCTGTGTCGCAGCAGGCGACTCAGCGGGTGCGGCCAGGATCGTCACGACGTTCAACCGACGCCAGATCAGTGCGCCGGCGGGGGGCTGGTTTGGAACGACCGATTGCGGAACAGAAAGTCGATAATGTTCCCTTCGTGCGGTTGCAGCCAGTTGAGAGCCAGCGTTTTTACAGGGCCAATGTTCAACCGATCGATGTGCGTGGCGTCCAACAGTTGCTGCGAAAACTTCGGATTGTTGGTAATCGCCGTGCACACCAGCGTCTGCCCGATCGAGCTGAGCATCTTCTCCTGCGGGCAATCGACGACCGCCGTAAACGGGAACATGTATTCCGAGTTGGCCAGAGTTGGCTCGGGACTCGTGCAATGCACAATCGTGGGGCGCAGGTAATCGCAGCGTTCTCGTTTCTCGAGACGCGGTCCATTGCGATACTTCGCCGTGACTTCGGTGACACCTTCCTGCTGGCAACCTTCGTCGATTTGCGCCGACACGGCGTCGGCTTGTCCAGGGACGGTGAACGGGGCCAGTGCCGCCTTGGGATCAGTGCTGGGCAGTGGACCGATCGGCCCGAGGCGCTGGGCCAATGCATCGGCAATCTCGGCTCCATGTCGCGAGACCCAGATGCCCGAACAGTTAATACATCCGCGACCACTGTTGAGCACGATGCTGTCGGCCATCAGGTCGAGATAATCTCGCCAGTTGTCGACCACATCGTCGCCCAGCAGAATCTTGCTGAAGCCGGGGCCATGCACCTGGACCTTGGGATTTCCCTGGTACTTCTCAATGGTTTGCAGGCCGCCGAAAATCATGGTGCGGTCACACGTTTCCATAACCGCGGCCCCGACGTCGTGTCCACCCGGATAGATGGCAATGGCTTCACGCGGCACACCGGCCTGGCAGAAAGCCTCGGCCATGCGGAAGGGTGTCCAGATTTCCTGCGAGCCGGGCTTGATCACCAGCCCGATCTGTAACGGAATGACCGGCATCCACAGCGTGTGCACGCCTGGTGAGTTCGAAGGCAAAACCATCCCCAGGACGGGGCTGTTCGCCTGGTAACTCAGCATGACACCGCGGTCTTCAGTCCCATAGCCGCGAGTGAAGATGTCGAGCGGCAGGCCGCGTGTCAGCGCGTCGAGAATCTCTCGCATGTGCGTAAGCACGAAGTAGTTCTTCTTCATGTTCGCCGCACACATGTGTTCCGGCAAACCGGTGGTCGCCGACTGCATCTTGCAGAATTCTGCCGGACTCTGCGTTCCGGTCCCCAGCGGCAGCGTGGCGTTCAGGTAGAGATCGCCCGCCTTGGCCGCCATCCCGATCAGTTGATCGATCGGAATCTGTCGCAGGGCATCACGAGCCCGTGCCGCGTGCCGCCGGTCCATTTTCAACATGCCGCCGTTGGCCTGATGAACCTTGGCGAGCACTTCACCCGTTTCGAAATGGACGACCTCAGTCTTTTCGAGGCTTTCGTAGGGTTTGCCCCAACGGATGACAGGGATCTCTAACACGGCAGACTCCAATCCAGAGCTGGCGCAGCCAGCTTTCAGAAAAGCATCGCCGAGATATTCCGGCGACGAACCGACAACACGGACTAGTACACACCCACCGTCGTCGTCTTGGCGAACTCGTGGAAGGGACGCGTACCGCTGATTCCATCCCACGGATATTTGTCGAAGGGGAGTTCACGCTCGCCTTCATCGCGCTCCATGAATCCCGGAATGAACGTTTCCTTGGTGAGGGTGGTCAACTTGACGCGCCCCGTCTGGCCGTAGCCCACCAACTGGTTGTAATCCTTGAACTCGACCACTTCGATCACCGCTCGCGGTTGGGGAGCGAAATAGGTGATCTTGTAGTTGTCGGCCGGATCAAACGGTTTACCACAGGCCAACCCCATCAGCGTGTTGCCGTAGGTGGGAGTCATAAATACCCCATCCAGCAGTTCATCCATCGCGAAGCGATACCATTGTGGAGTGAATTCTGTCCCCCCCGAGAAGATCCCGGTGATCCCGGTTTCCCGAATGCTCGACCCCTGATCCATGAGCTTCATGGCCAGCGCTTCCAGCAGTTTAGGAGTGGTGAACATGCACTTGATGTCGTGACCGGCCGACAGAATGGTAATCGCCTGGTCGATCACGTGATCGCGGTAAGCTTCCATTTCCTTCATGTTGCCGCGCTTGATTAACTTGACCACCCACCGCGGATCCAGATCGACGCAGAAGGAAATCCCGCCGCGGAACTGGGCCAGGTGTTCGACGGCCAGACGCAACCGGCGAGGGCCGCTGGGGCCCAGCATCAGCCAGTTACTGCCTTTGGGGAACTTGTCGTCCGGCAGGGTCTCGCTGAACATTTCGTAGTCAGTCTTCCAGTCGTCGATCTGCATGCGGCTTTTCGGAATGCCGGTTGTGCCCCCGGTTTCGAACACGTAAACCGGCTTGCCTTTCAGCCCCTGCGGAATCCAGCGCTGGATCGGACCACCCCGCAGCCATTCATCTTCGAAAGATGGGAATTTCTTCAAATCATCGTAATTCTGAACCGCTTTCCGGGGGTCAAACCCCAGCGTTTTGGCTTTCTCCAGCCAGAATGGGCAACCGGTCGCCGGATTGAAATGCCATTCGATGATGTCACGAACGTGGGCGTCGAGACGTTCTCGAGCGGCACTGACTTTGGCCGCCAACTCGGGAGAAATAGCAGTCACGATAGGGAACTCCAACGGGGCAGGTCGATCAGAGAAGGATGCTGAGGCAGGCGGCGCGAACCAACTCGGCCGGGGACATTACATATTAGGCGATCGGGCCAGCTTTTCAACGCAGGCACACGACTTCAAACGAAACGCCTCGGGATGCGTGCAGGGCACACATCCCGAGGCGTTCAAATCCGCTTTTCAAGTTCACGTCGAAGTCGCGATCAACCTCCGTTGGGGCCACCTTCAGGGGGGCCCGGAGGGGGACCTGTCGGAGGACCACCGGTTCCACCTGTCCCACCACTGGGCGGGCCACCTTGAGGCGGTCCGCTGGGCGGTCCACCTGTGCTGCCCGTGCCACCTGTTCCGCCACTCGGAGGACCACCACCGGTCGGACCACCTTCCGGGGGACCTGAGGGAGGACCGCCCGAGCTGCCGGTGCCACCGTTCGGAGGACCACCTGGCGGCGGACCACCCGTCGGACTGACATTGGGCCCCGGAGGCGTGATCGTGAATCCACCGCTCGTGTACGACGAAGATGTCGAACTGGGAGGACTGAATTTCGAAAAGCCTCCCAGCATCCCGCTCAGCGAACTGCCCGCTCCGGAACTCATGCCCGACATCAGGCCACTCAGCCCCGACATCGAACCGGTCATACCCGAGAGGCCACTGGGCATCCCGCCACCGGCCATTTTGCCCATGGCCCCCATGCCGGCCAAGCCCGACATTCCCGAGCCTGTGCCTCCCATCAGGCCGCCGAGTCCCGAGCCACCGCTGCGGCCCATGCCGCCAGCGCCTGCTCCGCCGATCCCACCACCGACGCCTCCAGTACCACCACCGACGCCGCCACTACCGCCGATACCGCCGCCGAATCCACCGCCGCCGCTGCCGAAACCGCCAGTCCCTGTCCCAAAGCCGGCATTGGGGTCACCCGTCGTTCCGCCATTATTGGAGTTGGTGTTCGTATCCTTTTTCTTTTTCTTCTTAGACTTCGAGCCCTTCTCGTCTTTGTCTTTGTCAGACTGGCCGTTGGTTGTGAAACCACCACTCCCCAGATTCCGGACATCGTTGCTGGGGGGAATGGGGGAACCACCAGGAGGCTGGGCCACCCCGCTGCTCGGGAGTGCCAAGCTGACAGCGAGCCCGGTCACCGCCCCCAGACCCCAGAGACGCACTCTTGCTGCGATCATATCGTTCTCTCCAAACCTGATGAGGTTGCAGAACTGCCCGGAAACTCCACGCGATGTGTACGCGCACGACTCCCTTGATCTTATTATCGAGAATCCTATCCCTGTGGTTGTGAAATTGCAACATTATTATCCATTTTGGCCCTCATTCCTTGCAGCGCCGGCCCGGCAAAACTAAAACTGCGACCGGTTGGAGAGTGCTCTCGGCAGGAAGGACACGGGAATGGATCAGGTCGCATTTGGGTTCATACCGGCTCGGCTGGCCTCGACTCGACTCCCCCGAAAACTGCTGCTCTCAGAAACCGGAAAGCCTTTACTGCAACACACTTGGGAAGCCGCCCGCCAGGCACAGTCCCTTGCCGATGTGATCATTGCTGCCGACAGTCCGGAATTCGTCGAGGCGGCCCGGGCGTTTGGTGGCCGCTGCGAATTGACCGGCGATCACCCCAGCGGCACCGACCGCATTGCGGAAGTCGTCGCCCGCTCGTTTTCCCACGCCGAAATCATCGTCAATATCCAGGGAGACGAGCCCGAAATTGATGCGCAGTCCATCAACCTGCTCGTCCAGATGCTCCACGATCACCCGACCGCACAGATGTCGACTCTGGCAACGCCGATCCGCACTCGCGAAGTTCGCGACAGCCATTCATGCGTCAAAGTGGTCCGCGCCCAACAGGGCCAAGCCCTCTACTTCAGCCGCAGCCTGATTCCCTTCTGCCGCGATCTCGATCCCGACACCGTGTTGGCCATCGATTCCCCCTGGCTGCTTCATCTGGGGGTCTATGCTTACCGCCACGATTTTCTGCTTGAATTGACCAAGCGCCCGATCAGTCCGCTCGAACGGCTGGAAAAACTCGAACAGCTGAGGGCCCTGGAAGCCGGCGCTCGGATTCAGGTCGGGGTCGTCGAACGAACCGCCGTTGGAATCGATACGCCAGAAGATTATGCTCGGTTTGTGGCGCGCTGCCGTAACACGTCTTCCTCATAAGTTCACACCCGTTTGTAAAACGCTTTTACTTTCTGCTGAAAATTCGGCTGCAGGTTCTCATGACCAAACACATTTTTGTCACCGGAGGCGTCGTCAGTTCCCTGGGCAAAGGACTGACGTCCGCGGCGATCGGTTTGCTGCTGGAAAAACGCGGGTTGCGCGTGCGGATGCAGAAACTCGACCCGTACATCAATGTCGACCCGGGCACCATGAGTCCGTACCAGCATGGCGAGGTGTACGTGCTCGATGACGGTGCCGAGACTGACCTCGACCTGGGACATTACGAACGCTTCACCAACAGCCTGCTCAACCGGGATTCCAACTTCACCACGGGCCGCATCTATCAGACGGTCATCAGCAAAGAGCGACGTGGCGAATACCTCGGCAACACCGTGCAGGTCGTGCCGCACATCACCAACGAGATTAAAGCCTGCATCCGAAAACTCGACGCGCCCGACGTTGATGTCGCCATCACAGAACTGGGCGGCACGGTGGGCGATATCGAAGGCCTCCCGTTCCTGGAAGCCATTCGCCAGATCCCGCTCGATATCGGTCGCCAGAATTGCCTGTTCGTGCACCTGACGTTGATCCCGTTCCTGAAGGCCGCCGGCGAAGCCAAGACCAAGCCGACTCAGCACAGCGTCGGCCAACTGCGGCAGATCGGTATTCAGCCGGATGTGCTGATCGTCCGCACCGAACGCGAACTGGGACGCGAAAACGCCGAGAAGATCGCGCTGTTCTGTAACGTGGAAAAGAACGCCGTCATCGAAGAACCCGACAAAGAGTTTTCGATCTACGAAGTCCCCCTGGGGTTGGTCGAAAATGGACTCGATCAGTTGATTGTCGACAAGTTGGGCCTGACCTCGGCAAAGGCCATCGACATGAGCGAATGGCAGCAGTTGCTGCACAAGGTCCGCAATCCCGATCACGAAGTCACGATTGCCGTCGTTGGCAAATACATCCAGCACAAAGACGCCTACAAATCGATTTATGAAGCCCTCGATCACGCCGGCATTTCGCACTCGACGCGCGTCATCGTGAAGCGAGTCGAATCCGAAGAACTAGAACGCCAGGGACCGGAATCGGTCCTCAGTGGTGTCGATGGCGTGCTGGTCCCCGGTGGCTTCGGCATGCGGGGCATCGAAGGCAAGATTGACGCCGTCCGCTTCGCCCGCGAAAGCGGACTTCCCTTCTTCGGGATCTGTCTGGGCATGCAGTGCGCCGTCATTGAATTCGCGCGCAACGTGCTGAATCTCAAAAATGCCAACAGCACCGAATTCGCCGCGGAAACAGATCACCCGGTCATCTGCCTGCTCCAGGATCAGCGCACTGTGACCGACAAAGGGGCGACAATGCGACTGGGCAAACACGACTGCCTGCTGGAACCCGGTACGCGGGTCGCGGAAGCTTACGATGCCGAACGGATTGGCGAACGCCATCGACATCGCTATGAGTTCAATCCCGAATACCGGGATCAGTTCAATCACGGCGGCATGCGGTTGTCGGGCTTAAGTCCTGACGGACGCCTGGTCGAAATCGTGGAACTGACCGAACATCCGTGGTTTGTCGCTGTGCAGTTCCACCCCGAATTCAAATCGAAACCCAATCGGGCGCATCCGCTGTTTTCAGGTTTCATTGAAGCGGCGTTGAATCACCACCAGGAACGACTGCAACTCTCGCTGTAGTCGTCACACGACTCGGTCATTTCGCAGGTGCTCACTCGCCGCGCGATCCACCCGACATGGATCGCGAATTGAGTCCACACGTTTCTGCGGTGCAGCGGCCCGTCAGCGCCAGTCGCTTGCGGGCAAACCAGGTATAGCCCCAGTCGCACAGTCGCGAAATGACCGGCCAGCGCGTGACGGCCACCAGCGGCCCCCAGCCCACAGCGGTGTACAGTCGACGGAAGACCTCGACCCCTTCGATCCACGTTCCATCCGGAAGCCGTCCGTGGATGCGGGCCATCAACTCTTCGAAGGATTTTCCCTCGCGAACCGGATCAAACTCGGGATCGCTGATGTCAGTGGCGCGAATCCGCTGCCGACGATCCCAGCGCCGCAGCAGCGAGATCTCCCGGCGACACAGCGGACAATCGCCGTCGAAAAACACTTCGATGTCGAATTCTTCTGTCTGCTGCAGGGCCGGCTGATTCATGTTCTACCTCGCTTATAAATCGGCGTCGCGGATTTCATCCGACACCCGCTCCACTTGGTAAACCGCCACGGCCGGCCAGAATTAACCGTTCGGTTCCACACGGCCGGTCAGGAGGGCCTCACATTCGCAAACAGGGACCTGAAGATCCAGAAACTGTCGCCTGAATTTCCGCCAAAACCTACAAAATTGTAATTCTGGCCACTTGAGGATTCGCGCACGATCACGTTTCTGAGGAGTGGGTCATTTCACGCTTCCGGCGACCTGGTGCTGTGTCCACGGTTTCCGGGGTCGTCTGGCGCACGTTTCGGATTCACACACTCTAACCGGAGCACGCTGATGAAAGTGATATGTCAATTTGTTGTCGCCCTCATCCTGGGAACGATGTTGGGCACCGCGCTCGAGGCAGGCTCGAAAACAACGGCGCGCGCCGCCAGGGCCGATGGTCCGTCGACGCCCCCCGTGGAATTGTTCGAAGCGCTCGAACGCGGACTGATCGAAACGAACGTCATCGCCCGAAACGCCCATGCCGCCAATGTTTTTGTCACGAACAAAACCAAACAGGGAATCGCCGTGCAGTTCCCCGTCGCGGTTGTGGCTGTGCCCGTGCTCAAACAACGCTTCGGACAGACCGGCGCCAATGGCGGGTTGATGAATCCCGGTGGCAACGCAGGGGGTAATGGCGGCGGCATGTCGCAGTCCATTGGCGGCGGCATGCAACTGGGTGGCGGTGGTGGCGCCGGAAACGCCCCCGGAGGCGGGTTCAACAATGGTTTCAACGGGATGAACAACAACGGTCAGGGCATCTTCTCCATTCCCTCTGAGGGGTCGGTCAAGATCCCGCTCGCGACCGTCTGTCTGTCTCATGGCAAACCTGACCCGCGGGCCCGCATCAAGTACCAACTCGTCAAACTCGAGGACTATTCCGACGACCCGGTGCTCCACGAAACGCTGAAGTTGTTTGCGGCAGGCGTCGTGGACACCGAGACCGCCCAGGCAGCGGCCTGGCACTTGACAGACCACCTCTCGTGGGAAGAATTGCGAATGAAGCAAATCGAACCTTTCAGCTTCGAACCCGTGTACTATTTCTCCGAGGGGAAAGTGGATGCGGCCCTGCAACTGGTCCGGCAGGCCCAAGCGAATGCCCGGCCGTCGCGACGTGCGGCCGAGACCGCGAGCCTGCGGCGAGAGTAACGACGCCACTCGCGGCTTGTCCTGAGCGGACTCCGCAGAGCCACTCCGACAGTGACAGACATCCTGGTTCACTGACCAGGTGTCTGCCACTGTCTCCATTTTGATGTTGCGGCCCTGCGTTTTCTTGGGCCACCGTACTGAAATGCAGCAGTCGGCAAGGCGAAATCCTACACCGCCGTCGTCAGCGTGCGGCGAGTGATTTCTTACAATTTCGCGGGCCGTTCGCAGCAGCATTCACTCCCCAGTTGATTGGCTCGCTTCGACTTGCAGCGACAGGGTGGGGTTTGCTAATCTCCTCGACCCGCCAGACGGCACACCGTTTGCGTTTAAGCGCCCCAGCAGCGTGTGTCGCTGACAAATTGAGAATCTGCGGGATTTACCCGCCGACCAAGAGTTTGAAAACCGGCGTGAGTCTGCGCCCACCGGGTGTCGGCTCACGCCACTTGCGTTTTTTGTTCAGGAAGCTCTGGAGTTTGTGTCGCCCATGTTGCGTCAATGGTCAAAGTGCGCCTGCACGCTGGTGCAGCGCGTCTGGTTTCCGGTTTTGTGGTCGTTTATCGCCGCAGTTTCTGCGTTCGACACGTTTCTGACAATCCGCTTCGAAGACCTGATGTCGGTCGTCGAGCGGAACGCTGTGGGACGCTTCCTTATCGATCTCGACAACGGCGGCATCGGACTGTTCGTGCGCACGAAAATCGCTGGCACCGTCATCGTGCTGATCGCACTGGTGGCGCTGCACCTGTATCAGCGCCGTTGGGCCCGACCTGTGACGATTGCTCTGGCCGCATTTCAATTCGGCCTGTTGTCGTACCTCGCCTTGAGCGAACCGGCCCTGCAAAAGCCTGCGACCGAAGTCTCTGCCGAACTGGCAGCCAGCCTGCCCGCTCCGCGCACCGTCTGGGACGACATCGCCTGGTTCCTGCCGCACGAAGAACCCCACCACAGCCACACCCGGTAAACGAGATTCCCCACGCAGGTGGCTTCAATAAGCTGACCAGAACGTGCACCGTTTCGCGCTGGCTGGTGAGCTCGGTTCAGTTGGCGCGCCCCATGCAGACAATGGCGACTCAGTGTTTGAGTCGGTCTTAACGGTCGGCGGCAGTGGGCAAACGGCCGAAGATCATCCGGCCAGCGCTCGACTGCAACACGCTCTTCACCACGACGTCTGACTCTTTGCCGATCATTGAAGCTCCGTCTTCACAGACGAGCATCGTGCCGTCATCGAGATAGCCCACGCCCTGCCCCGGCGCTTCACCGGCCTTGATGATCTTGATCGTCAGCCGTTCGCCTGGCAGGTACCGGGGTTTCAGCGAATTGGCCAGATCGTTCAGGTTTATGACGTCGACACCCTGCACACTGGCCACTTTGTTCAGGTTGAAGTCATTGGTGACGACGCAACCGCCGAGCTTTTTCGCCAGTTCGACCAACCGCTGATCGACCGACATCCCCTTGCCGTCTTCCTGCCGCACGTCGTGCAGTTTCACATCGCTCCGCGGATTCGACTGCAGCCGACTCAACACATCCAGGCCTCGGCGACCGCGATTACGCCGCAATTTGTCGTTGCTGTCGGCGATGTCCTGCAGTTCCTGCAGTACGAACGACGGCACAATCAACGGCGAGTCGATGATCTTGGTTTCGATCACATCGGCAATCCGCCCATCAATGATCGAGCTGGTATCGAGCACGTACGGACGTCCCCCGCGGACTTCTTTTGCGAATTCAATGTAGGGGATGATGAACCGGAATTTATCTTTCGTCTGGAGCAACATTGTTACACACAGATACGGAAAGATCAGGTTCATCAGCATGAGCGAGACCCCCTTGTATTCTGCAAAAATCACAGGTTGCAGAGCCGTGTAGGTCAGATAGCTCAACAGAAATCCGATCAGCAGCCCGAAGTACACGGCCGAAATGACATCAATCCGTTTTTTCGGAATGATGATGTCAATGAAAATCACCGACGACGAAATGAACAGCAGAACGAAGAACGCCAGTAAGGGGCGTGCCCCCAGCGCGGCGGGAGCCACGGAATCGGTGCTGACGTAGGCGGCAATCGCCCCTGCGCAGACCACCATATAAATTGCTCGAATAATATTCAGCAGCATACTCGGCCTGATTCGCAATAACGAAACGGAACCGCTGGCTCGGGCTCCGGTACGTAAGAACCGCAGTCGAGGAGCGCCTTCGACCAGCACCCTCGACACCAGAAGCCCAGGGACTCCGCAACGAACACCGGTCGGCGGTCTATTCTTCTGTGTTTACAGGGAGGAATCAAGTCTGTGGACCGATCAACACCTGCCGCAAGGCTTCCAACGACTGTGGAATCACATCCACCCCCGCCAGAACCGGCATGAAATTGGTATCTCCTGTCCACCGGGGAACCAGATGCCAGTGTAGATGGCCGGGCACCCCCGCGCCCGCAATGCGGCCCAGATTGACCCCCACATTAAAACCCTCGGCTGACATCCGCTCCCGAATCTTCTGAATCAATTCCTGCAGCGAATGCATGCATTCCAGCAGTTCTTCGTCGTCGAGATCTTCCAGATGCGCCTTGTGCTCCAAGGGCGAAACCAGCAGATGCCCATTGTTGTAAGGGAACCGATTCAGCACGGTGAATGTCCGCTTGCCCCGCGAAATCACCAGGTTCTCGGCATCATGCGCCGGGTCTGCCGCGTATCGGCACAAAAAGCACCCAGCCGGAGGCTGTTCCTTGCTCGTGGTAATATATGACAGACGCCAGGGCGCCCAGATTGTATCGTGCAGCACAATGATCTCTCGGTATCTCGGGAAATTAACGGCCGTACCAGGCCGTCAGTCGACTGATGTCCTGGGTTTGTGCCAGCATGCGGACTCGCGCTCGAAAGTTCAATTGTCCGAACGCCGGGGAATAGCCGTGATGGTGGTCGGCGATATTCAGCGCCCGCGTCACGTCATCAAGCGTCAACTGCCGGCGTCCGGCGCCGACGGCCAGCCAGCGGGCCAGAAACAACACCACCGGAATGACCAGCGCCAGACTCTGAAAACCTTCCACAACCGGCACATCATAGTAGGCGCGCCCGCAGAAATGCAGCGACTGGATTTTCACGCGGAGGTAACGGATCAGGAGTTCGTCAACTGCGGCAGGCAGAGGTCCGAAGGCCGGCTCCAACTCAGTAAACGGCACAGGAACAAACGCCGGCTGCAAAGGGGGTGCCAGACCCATTCCGCGGGTGAATCGCACTGCCGCTCGAAATAGTCGCCAGCGATTGGCCCAGCCCAGCTCACAATCAGCCAGCGTGTCACGCCGAGCGTACTGTGCACATTGCAGTCGAAACTGCATCCGGCCCACGGCACTGGGTTCCGGCTGCTCAGGCAGTGCCGCAGCTTCACTCGCTGCTGCCCCCGCCACAATCTCCAGAAACTCCCGTAACCGGGGCCCGCGGATTTTGTCGAACCGCGCCTGCCCGAGCAGTTCCACAAACGCCAGAGCCTGGATCACCCGCGGTACGATGCCCCCAGTCCCCTCGGCGATCTGCCGTTCGAGGGACGCCACGATCTGCAGAGTTTCCGACCAATCGAGCGATTGCCCCGGAGTAACAGGCGGAGGCACCATCTCCGCGGCACTCTCGGGCACGACCAGACGCTCCAGAACCTTGAGTTCGTGGCGCTGCTCCGAAACAGGACGGCCCCGATTCCCGGCCACCGACGGACAACTGAATCGCAACCCGACCGTAATTTTCTTGCCGGCGGGGTGAAAGGCGTACGGATAAATCCGGCACGCCAGCGGTTTGGCCTCTTCACCGAATTTAGCATGGATCCGGCAGTAGCCTTGTTCATCCAGAAACACACAGGCGCCGTTCGGCTGGTGCCCTAAACGGTAACGCCGCGACCACGGCCACCAGCCCAGACGCACCAACCACGGTCGGCCGCGGGACACTTCAGCATCCGTCTCCCAATGCTGCTCGACAATCCGCTGACGCTCGGCCTCGGTGATCTCAATGAGATGCTGCTGGCAACAGCCACCACAGTTGTGGCAACTCCAGTTTTGAATCGTCGGCAATTCCAGGGGAGGAGGCATCGCACGCATTTCCGCATTAGGACCGCACGGGAATCGCCGGGGTCGCACCAGCCAACCGCTGCGACCTCATTCCCTGCAGCCGATGTTTATGTCAGCACGTCAGGCATCTGCGTGCTGGCCGCCGCGTTTAACGACATCCCACAGACACCCGCTCCAGATACTGATCGACAAGGTCGGCACCTGCAATGATCTGCGTCCCGATTTCAATCGCCCACAGCGGCCGGTTGCCGATCGTGGACCGCGGTATTTTCACCAGATCTTTCTGCGTGCAGAGCACAATCTCACCCGCCGAGCGACCGGCCCAGTGATCGAGAGCCTCCAGGTCGGCAGCCGAATACCGATGATGATCGGGATACTCGCGCATATCCGGAATCTCAAATCCCAACCCAGCCAGCGTCTGACGGAAAGCCTGCGGATTGCCGATTCCACAGAATGCCGTCACGGCACGCCTGCGGCACTCGTCCAGAGCACACGTGCCCCCTGCGGAATTCACCAGGCGCGTCACGGGAAACTGCACCTCGGCGACTGCGCACCCCGGGTGTATCTCGGCGATCGTTTGCCGGATTCTTTCGACTTCACCGCGGGGCACCAGATCGACCCGCGTGATCAGCACGAGTCCTGCTCGACGCAGCGACACGACGGGTTCGCGCAACAGTCCCCGAGGCAGCAACTGCCCGAAACCCCACGGATTCGTCGCATCGACCAAAACCACGTCGAGGTCTCGCGCGAGTCGTCGGTGCTGAAAACCGTCATCGAGAATCACAAGTTGTGCCCCGTTTGACTCCGCGGCCTGACGTGCTGCCGCCACCCGGTCCGGGTTTTGCAAATGAGGCACCTCTGGGCATTGCGCCTGCAGAACCAGCGCCTCGTCATTGACGGTATCGGCGGACGCACCATATCCCCGACTGACAAAAGCCACTGCGATCTGTCGTTGACGGAACCAGCGCCCTAGCCAGGCTGTCACCGGAGTCTTCCCCGTGCCTCCGGCCGTGAGATTCCCGACACTGACCACCGGCACCGGACTCCGCAGAATCGTCGCTCGCCCCGCGTCGTACTTCCGGTTCCGGGTATTCACGACCAGTCCATACGGATACGACAGACACCGTAACAGCCCGCGCGGGATCGCCGTCACCCACCCCGGCCACCGCGACGCAGGCGAAATGATCTGCCAGTACCAACGACCAGCGGCGGCTTTGGAATTCCACACGGCAAATGCGACACAACCACTGAGCAAGACCCCGCCAGCAATCATTAACACGTCGGCCTTCGCCGTGGCCAGCAGAAAGATCCAGCCGATTAAGGCCAACAGACTGGGCAGCGGATACAGCCACATCCGAAACGGCAGGGGAATGTCGGGGCGAGTTTTGCGCAACAGGTGCAGCGCCACAATCTGGCCGATGAACTGCACGAGAATTCTCACGATCACCGCTGCGTCGATGACTTCCTGCAGCGGCAGGTAACAAAACAGTGCCGTCAATAACCCCAACCAGACCAGCGAGGCGATCGGAAACCGCCGCACCGGGTGGACAATCGCAAACAGCCCGAAGAAATTTCCGTTGCGGGCGGCCGCATACGGAATGCGTGAATACCCCAGCGTCATCGAGAACACACAGGCGATGACCGTCCAGAGAATGAGCACCGTGAACACCTCGGCCACGCCCCGACCGAACAGAATCTCCATGAACTCCGAGGCCACGAACTTCGATTCCATGGCCCGCTGCCAGGGAACGACGCCGATGATCGCCAGGTTCATGGTCAGATAGATCCCGGCCACGACGACAACCGAAATCATCACGGCTCGCGGAATCGTCTTGCCCGGGTTCACGACTTCGTCACCCAGGTGACAGATGTTGTAATACCCGAGGTAATCGTAGATGGCGATTGTCATGGCGCCACCCAGCCCCCCCCAAAAGGCCTGGTTCCCCTGCATTCGGAAGGCATCCGCCGGAAACTGCACCAGATCGACCTGGAAGTTCGCATAGCCCGCCACGATCACCGTCAAGACCGTCACCAGGGTCCCCGTACACAGCACAAGTCCCAGCCAGCCCAGGGCTCGAATGTGCAGACACAACGAGAGCGCCACCAGAATTGCCGCGGCCGCGGCCAGCGATCGATGGCCTCCGGGAATGCCCCACTCCGACAGGGCCGCGTCGAGATGGGGAAACGGATACGCCAGGTATTCGATCCCCCCGATGTAGCCCGACGCCAGTTCCAACGTTCCGCTCACCAGGAATTGCCAGATGAA
This sequence comes from Planctomycetota bacterium, assembly GCA_018242565.1. GTDB lineage: Bacteria > Planctomycetota > Planctomycetia > Planctomycetales > Planctomycetaceae > JACQFH01. The sequence goes on from JAFEBR010000295.1 coordinate 40,233, forward strand.
CAGAAAGGGCACAATCCGCCCGAAGCGCATTCGTCCGAAGATCTCAGACAGAAAATGATACGACCCGCCGCTGCCCGGCAAGGCGGCCCCCAGTTCGCTCCAGACAAGCCCGTCGCAGAGCACCAGTCCGGCGGCGATCACCCACGCCACCAGCGCCTGCGGACCATGCATCGCCGCGAGAAACCCCGGAATCGTAATGAACGGGCCGATCCCGACCATGTTCGTAACATTGAGAGCGGTGGCCTGCCAGACTCCCAGGCCCCGATGCAGTGTCTGGGCCTGAGACGCAGAGGTGGGGTCGGACGACATGTCGGGCTGGCGAAATTTCGAAATGGGGCGGCGGAAGCACTCCGCCGCCCGGTGTGGGGGTGTGCCCGGACAGATTCCGCGGCACCCGGGTCTTCAGATTAGAACAGAGGCGGCTTACCCAGCTTGCGGCGAACGACGGCCCATTGCCCCGCATGCATCATCCAGTGCGAACCCTGCATGCTGATCAGTTCCCCCACCGATTTCAACCAGGAACTGAATTTTTCGGGTGGCGCCTTATCCAGATCGGCCGCGCTCAGGCTCGACCGCTTCTTCAGCGCCCGCTCC
>JAFEBR010000296.1 GCA_018242565.1 Planctomycetota bacterium
GACGAACAGCCGCAGTCAATTTGCCAAAGGCAAAATGACTGCGGCTGCAATTTCAACAGTTCGGACGTGTCTTGCCGTTTAACGACAGGTCGTCGAAGCCCAAGTCCAAGCCACATACAATCGACAGGCACTTGAACCGATCGATCACAGGCGGTTTGGGAACGATCAGACCGTACCGAACAACGACTTACCTGTCGACAACAAGTCATCGCAGGCCTGTCCCAACCGTTCCGCCACGCCCTTTTCGCCCAGCTTCAAATAAGTCCGCGGGTCGTATTGTTTTTTATCTCCGATTTCGCCGTCGATCTTCAGAACTCCACTGTAGTTCTTGAAGAAGTGGTCGGCCACGGCACGTGTGAACGCATACTGGGTATCGGTATCGATATTCATCTTGATGACGCCGTACCCCAGCGTTTCGCGGATTTCTTCGACGGGAGTTCCCGATCCACCATGGAAGACCAGGTCAAACTCCGCGTCTTTACCGTATTTGCCAATCACAGCTTCTTGACCACGCTTCAGGATATCGGGCCGCAGCTTGACGGCTCCGGGCTTGTAGTGCCCATGCACATTGCCAAATGTCGCCGCAAACATGTAGCGACCGAGTCCGTTCAGTGCATCGTAAACGGCCAGCATATCCTCTGGCGACGTGTAGAGCTTTTCACGAGGCTGATCGGAGTGGTCAACACCATCCTCTTCTCCCCCCACAACTCCCGCTTCAACTTCCAGAATAATCTCGTTCTTCGCACATTCTTTCAGCAGCTCTTTCGAGAGTTTCATGTTGTCCGCCAGCGGCAATTCACTGGCATCGAGCATGTGCGACTGGAACAGGTTCGGCAGTCCGGCAGCCCGACGCCGGGCCGTTTCTGCGATCAGCGGCCGCAGAAAACCGTCCACTTTTTTCGGCTGGCAGTGATCGGTATGAAGGGCGATCAACACGTTGTATTTCTCTGCCAACCGATGGGCCGCCTCTGCCAGCACAATGGCCCCCAGTGTCATATCCTTCACGTTGGTTCCCGAAGCGAATTCCCCGGCACCAGTCGAAACCTGAATGATTCCGTCCGACTTTTTGTCGGCAAAGGCTTTCAGTGCGCCATTGAGAGTCGGCAGAGACGAGACATTGATGGCGGCGTATGCATACCCTCCGGCCTGGGCGGAATCGATCATGGCGGCATACTGTTTGGGCGTAGCAATAGGCATAACAAAATTCCTGAATCAAATTCTAAATATCAACGCAGACCGCACTTACCGATGTTCATGCAATCGAGCATGCGGCCGGTCCACTTAGCGCTCGGGGGTTACAAGATGAGAAAGCGACAGATAGCAACTTCAGTCGCGCAGAACAAGCCACTCCGGTTCGAGGTCGCCTGCCATCAAGAATCACCCATCTGTTGCCTCCATCAAACCGAAATCACCGGATTCTGTTGCGAGTGAATTCCTGAGATGCGGTTCGTTGCAACCGGCAGATCTTGCGTCACATTCACCCCGCCGTACGGTCACGCGAACCTTTGCCGAAGCGACACGTGCGTCTATCATGCAGTGACCAGTGAGTTCGGAGATCGTGAGCACGAAATGGCCCACCCACACGAAGTTCGCAGCAATTGTCGCATCCGGCCCCCCGAACGCGACAGATCTCCGCAGACGAGCTGACAGCTGTAGATTCAGTCATTGTTCGAAGATTAAAAAACAGGAAAGATCGGTCAGACATGGTCCGCAAGGTTGCGATATTGGGTGGCGGAGCCATGGGCACCGGGTGTGCCGTCATCCTGGCCGAGAACCCTGATTGTGAAGTCACTCTCTGGCTGCGTGACCGCGAACAGGCGGACCAGATCACCGGGTCGCGCGAAAACAGCCGATTTCTGCCAGGAATTACGATCCCGCAGCGGGTTCAAGTAACCGCGGACATTAGCCGGGCCACAATGAGCAGCGACTGTTGCGTCATTGCCATTCCCACGAAATACCTGCGTGCGGCCCTGCATCCTCTGGCCGCCCATTTGCCGCCCGCTGTTTCAATCGTGAGTGTCGTCAAAGGCATTGAAAACGCCACGTTTCTACGCCCCAGTGAGATCATTTGTGATGTCCTGGGACCACGCGACGTCGTGACTCTGTGCGGCCCCAGCCATGCAGAGGAATTCGCGAGGCGATTACCCTGCAGTGTTGTTGTCGCCGGAACCAATCGCGACTTACTGAAAAACGTACAGCAACTCTTTACGACCGACCGCTTTCGGGTCTACACGAACCGTGACATCGTGGGAGTCGAACTAGCAGCAGCGTTAAAGAATGTCGTCGCCATCGCTGCCGGAATTTGCGATGGTTTACGATACGGAGACAATGCCAAGGCAGCCCTGCTGACACGAGGAATTGTGGAAATCACCCGGTTTGGCGTTGCGCTGGGAGCCGAGGCTGAGACCTTTGCCGGCCTGGCAGGGATTGGCGATCTGATCACGACCTGCTTCAGTGGCTATGGACGAAATCGACGCGTAGGGGAACGCCTCGGTCAAGGAGCACCACTTCCGCAAATCTTGCGCGAATTGCGCGGAGTGGCAGAAGGCGTAACAACCTGCCAGAGCGTCTACGATATGTCCATCAAACACGGCATTGAAATGCCCATCGTCACCGAGGTTTATCGGGTGCTGTTTGAGGGCAAATCCCCCGAAGCGGCGACGAATTCTTTGATGATGCGGCCACCGCGATCAGAAGCGCCGCACTGAACAACGCAAAACCGCTTTCGGTTCGAAGGGTTCGGGGGACTGGATACCAGTAGCCGCCCCGCCCAGCTGAAGTGATCAAGGGATCGAACCGGCACTCTCGAACACAGTCAGATGCCGGCCCCCAGCCGCTTCGACACCCCCGACTGATTGACGAGTGAGGCTAATCGCGTGAGTCGAGCTTGCACATCCGCGGCATCACCGGCCTGCAATACTTCGCCACCAAAACGAACGCGGTAGAAGAGATCGCACAACTGGCTGGGGAATCCCCGCAATTCAGCTTGTACCAGGCGATCCTCGAGAAATCGTTCGACATCCTGGGCAAATTCTCGCTGGGTCTGATCATCGCGACGATTCAGTCCCAGCACGTGCATCAAGTCCTGGAACTGCTGGTAAAACGCCACGATGACCTGCGCTGGGGCCAGCGTCCGCCCGGTAATGCGAGCAAACATCCACTGGAACCCCCAGCGAACCACACTGAACGGGCCCGAATAGGCTGTTCCCGAGGCCTGACGCAGGCCGCGCCAGGCCAGTCGCGCCAGGAACAGCACTACGACCAGGCACACGACGGTCACACCGATCCCCTTCCGGTTGACGTACATCTGCGGAGCCGCCAGGAAATCCTGAATCCGAATCACACCGTCTTTCAAGCGTTCGAAAAAACTGCGGAGCGTCTTGGCAGCGCCCGACACCGGACCGTAGAGCGAATTCTGCTGCCGATCAAACGACAGGCTGACCACGTAGGTGGACCATAAATCCGAAATCGAGTTCTTCGCGTTCTTCCAAAATCCGGCCGTTGCCGCCACATTTCGTACCGACTCTTCGCGGGCGGCGGGAGTCGGGTCGAACACCATCCATTCTCCGTCGACAAAGGCCTCGACCCAGGCATGGGCATGCCTTTGCTGGACTTCATAATAGGCGTCTTCCGGTGTCTCTCCGGGATGAAAATCTGCACCCTTGAAGCCAATCACCAACCGCGAAGGAATATTCACCGCACGTAACATCACCGCCAACGCCGATGCAAAATACTCGCAGTGGCCCCGCTTCCGGGACGTCACAAATTCCTCGATCGGGTCGGCTTCGGGATTCTCAACCGACATATTCAATGAGTAAAGATATCCCCCGCTCTCCGCCAGATACGTTTCCAGCGCTTGGGCTTTCCGACGATTCAGTGACAGCGCATTCGCTTCCGGCAGACGGTTCACATTGGTCAATTCGTTCGCCAGTGCGATCGTTCCTTCGAGACCTTGCTCCGGTAACTTAAGGTAGGCATCAGTTCCGAATCGCGGCACGCTACGGTAACCGGGCAAAGCCCCAAAGACGTTTCGGCCATGCACTTTTTCGTCAAACGACCGCCGACGAGAATAAACGAGATATTCCAAGGGATCCCGACGCTCGGACGTACCGTTCAAAACCCCCGTTTCGTCAAAGAAAAACACAGGCCCCGGAGGATTGTACAACCGGGCAAGAGACAACGGACGCATGGCAAATAAATACTCCGAGCCGGGCAATTCCAGCGAGTACTCCTGCCGAATCAGATTCGACTCCAAGGGATTGATTTCCATTTCTTTAGGGCGCGGCTCTTCGCGCTCGGTACGCCGCCACCGACCCGAACGATAGGTGTCGAGTACGGCCCCGCGAAACAGCGGTTCTTTCAAGCCAAATTCCGCAGCAAACTGCTCGAGCGACATCGGCTCGACATTGTCACGATTGATGCGTTTGAACAGGCGGACCCGCATCACCCGGTCGATGTTTTCCAGAATCTGACCGACCTGTCCCAGTCGTACTTCTCCCGAGAACCCAGACAGAGACTTTCCACGCGTGGACGCGGCCGTGCGAAACCGGCCCGTGGCGAACGACACTCGCGGGACAAACAAAAACACGAGTAACCCCAGCGCCAGCCCCGCAATGGAGAGTCCCATGACACCAATGACAAACCTGGGAAAAATCCATCGGCCAGGCGTATCCTGCTGAATGGCGTGCCGCACGCTACTCGACAATTCGCTGGAAAAAAACCGGTGGATTGTCCGTACGGGTTCAGCCCCCCCCGAATCGGTCGGTTGGGGTGCCGCGAACTCCAACTGAACCCCTGACGTCGCCACAGGATCAGAAACCGTGGCCCCATCGCGGTCCAGCCCCCCCAAGTCAAACGCTCCCTGGTACATGGTGAACACCGACAGTGTCCACAATGCCAACAGGAGGTAAATCAGGAGCAGCATTCCATACGGACCAGATTGATTCGTCAGCACCGCTCCCAAGGCCACCTGCAGCAAGGACAAAGCTGACAGCCACCAGTATTGGCGAATCCCCTTCGCTTGCAGCAGAACCACCCAGGTGATGTAGACCAGGAAGTGTGAACCGGCGAGCAAGCGCGATTCGAACCGATCGCCAAAAAACTCAACAGCAGCGGCCCCCATCGCCGCCAGCCCGAGCAAGTTGCCAACCAGAGCATTAATTCGCAACCATGATAAACGCCCCCCCGAGGCGAGAATGAACATCGAAATTCCAATCGTCACGCCAGAGGGGAATAAGGCGTCTTCGCCGTAGGCCAACATCCCGGCGGCCAGCGCCACCAGGCTGTAGAGACTGACTCGAAAGGCGTTCGAGAGTGACATGCGTGTTCCCAGCGTGGCGGTCAGTTGTACTCGACAAATTGCGACAGTTGTTCAGCGTCGGCTTCAAAGATCTCGAAATTCGACTCTGGCAATGTGAACCTCGGGTCAACCCCCAACGAAGCATCAGACACGGGAACAGGCCCCGTACGGGTTGTCACCAGCAGTTTACGAACTCCCTTCAGCGAATGACTGGCCGCTTCAGTGGCGGCGGCAATCACCTGACTGGAAAGCCCGCCGGCGACCACGGCGAGTTGTTCGAGAATTCCAGCCAGTGCAGACGGTCCCGCGGCACCGACCCCACTCGTAAAGTCCCGCCCGCTCACGATCCAGTCGAGCGAAGCATCACCCGATTGCTGCAAATGATCAGCACAAATCGAGGCGGCAAAGCTGACCGCCATTTCCACTCGCTCGTGATCAGCTGCCGTGGGGCGTGGAGGCAGCCACAGATCGACGACCAGCAATAAATCGAACCGACGGCTGTGCTGATACTCGCGGACCATGAGTTGATTCAGCCGCGCCGTCGTGCGCCAATGGATGGCACGCGGAGTATCCCCGGTTCGGTATTCTCGAAAACTGTGAAACTCGTCGCTGTGGGCACCCGTTGCGACACACGCCGCATCGGCAACCGGTTCTCCGGCATCGACCGATTCGCGCCATTGGGACGACATGCGGCCGATTCGAGGAAAGACGATCAAAGACTGAATCGTTCCCAGTTCGACCGAGCGCTCCATCAGTCCCAGCGGAAAACGCGATACGACACGCATCGGTCCGAATTCGTACACCCCACGTTGTGCTGGACAGATCTCGTAATAGGCTTCGCGCGTCGCCATGGCGGGAATGTAGGCGAATAATACGACGGGCAACAGTTGCTCACGAGAGCTGTGGACCGGATCTTCGACCGATACCATCCATGAAGACAGCAGCCACTTACGATTCGTCAGCCCCAGTTTCACGCGAAAACTGACCCCGACCGTCGCGTGCTCTGGCAACTGCCGCCGAATCGACAGTCGCCGCAAGATCCCCAGAGTGACTTGTCCGTTCAACACGAACGGACCGGCCATTAACCCGAACACGAGCATCAGCATGTTCGAGCCCCCCATCAGCGCACCTGCGCAGAGAACGACCAAAATCAGACCGTAGATCAGTGCTTCGCGCGGCATGCTGACGCGGTACTGATGAGACGCCCGTTTCTGCAAACGTCGGAAAAAGGCCCAGACGTCTTCTGAAATCGACCGCACGCCCCAGGCGATCAACGCACCGCCAGCCCCCAGATACATCAGCGCATAAACCGCATTGTCGTTATTCGCCAGATATGGATGCGAAAAGTAGATCCAGATCAGGGTCAGGCCACCCACAATGGCAATCAGCCCCAGCCACGACAAGCTTCGGCCCGAACTACCCCCCTGTTGACGCACAGACATAGTCCATGAACCGGCGCAATTGATCGGCTGGGAACAAGCAGAAGGAATACTCACGGTTCCGCCAGACAGCATTCGCCGCCAGGTGTTTCCGCGTCGTCTGCAACTCCTCTTCAATATGCTCCCGGGCGCCGTTCGTCAACTCACTCAAATGCCTGTTCAGGTCCTGGAGCCGTCGAAACCTGGCGTAGCCTGCAGATTCCCGCCCGGTCCGAGTCTCTTCGTGAGCGAAGAAGCCCCACCCCGTGTTACTGGCTCCCAAATCTCCCAAAACATCCGGGCGCCGCCGTGCCTGCTGCTGAGCCGCGATCAATTGCTGTTTCTCGGCGATCAGCGCCGCATGCGTCTGCTGCAACTCTGTCGAAAGATGTCGGTCAGAATTGTATTTCAGCTCCCGGAGTTGGCGCAACAACCGTTCTTCATCCACTGGCTGAGCCGGCAATTCCGGAACCGGAAGCATCAACGTCGCAGACAGGGTCAGAAAGCCGGGGGCGGGCAAACCAAAAAATCGACTGGTGATGCGATCTGTCATTTGATCGTATTTTGCCCCACCAATTCCGTGGACAAACAGATCAGCAAAAAACAAGCGGGCGAACAACGTGGTCGTCAGCGCGCGAGTACGAAACCGAATCCCCCGCTCTTCCAGTTTACGCAACTCAGCGACGGCGGCAGCGGCACTGCCATCTGAGGCCAGTGGTAAAACGGCGAATACGTTCTCTCCATCCGAAAGCTGAACCTCGTCGCCTTGTTGTCGGGCAAACACGCGTTTACGCACGGTGTCTCCCGCACGCCAGACTCGAAAGGGCGCTTCGAGCCAGCCCCCCGAATCTCTCAAATCGGGAACGGGATGGGTGCGACTGCGTACGCGATTGACCTGGCGATACTCACGCAGGACCTGGTTGTAAACTTGGATGAACCGCGGCAGGTGCGCCAGGATGTGGCACGCAAACCACAGAAATGGCTCCAATTGACAGACACGGCTGACCGGAAGTTCGAGGTTGTGCAGGTTCCAAGACCTTTCCCAACACGTCCTCGCCGCGGTCAGGCATTCACCCAGCGAATCGGTGCTGCGACTATGGGCCAATGCCGCGTCCCAGAATTCACCGAGCATCGGATGAAGCCGGAAGTCCCCCTGCCCCGGAGCATGTGACGGTTCCAATATCTGGCTCACTCGCCGGGCGAAGGTCGCGAACAGGTCGCGATCGAGAATGCGGGCCTCTTCCCACGGTTGGCGCTGCCGCGCGGCATCGAAGGGGACCACCATCGTTTCGGGAGCTTCCCAGGAACCGTGCGGCACACGCAGTCCAGTCCCCGACAGAGTGTCGGTATCGACTACCAGATTGAGACCGATCGAATGGTCACGCAGTGCCAAATGGCCCACGACAAAATTCTTGACCCAGACTCCCGGATGAAACAGCGTTGGTTGGTGCCCTCCCACATAAAAGGTCAGAGCAGCGACCTGTTCTGGTCTCAACCGTTCCTGCAGATCGGCGACGCCAGAACCCGTCAAACCGCGAGTCACTTGCCGGGAATAATCGAACGCAGCACCGTAAACTGCCTGTCGCGCCCAGCGCCGCAACTCATCGAAAGCCATCCCCTGGACGTCAAAGTGATGACCGCCCAAGCTTTGCTGATTCCGAATCGCCAGGCTCGCAGCCTCGGATAATTCCGGTTTCGCGACGAATGCTCCATTCCCGCCTGGGGCGCGAACGTGATCGCGGCTCCAGGGGAGCTCCAACGGCCGATCAGACGGAATCGAAGTCAAAGTCAATGTCATCAGGTATCGAGAATTGTGGACGACAGTCACCAGCAGGCTGAAACGCCAATTCAAACCCTCCAGTGCAAAAAAACGACGTCAAGAGCCACTCGGGTTGGCGGGAAATCCGGTTCTTGACAGCTCGCGCTCCAAAACCTCTCGATAATGCTGCAATCGAAAGTTCGCATTATCCAGAGCGCCCCCGAACGACCGCTCTTCTTCGAGATAAATTAATGGAACAGGAAATTCGACGATTCTCAAGCCCAGCGAGACCGCCTGCACCCAGAGCTGCAACGGCATCGCGTAGCCCGCATCTGTAATATCGAATTTTCCTAAAATGCCGACGCGATAAGCTTTGAATCCGCAGAACGCGTCCGTCAGCTTCAGCCCCAAACGCGAATTTAACTCGTCGGTCAGGAGTTGATTGATCTTGCGGCGTTCCAAAGGCGGTTCGCTGTCTCCGGAATGCCGAACGAGGTAACGACTCCCGGAAACGATGTCGACTTCGGCAGTCAATGAGGCGACCAATTCCGGGATCAGCCGAGGTTCATGCTGGCCATCACAATCAATCGTCACCAGTGCATCAAACTGGCCGGCTTGAGCATACTCAAACGCACTGCGAAGGGCTGCGCCATACCCCAGATTTGTCGGATGGGTGACGACGATTAACCACGGGAATCTGGACAATTCCCGTGCGGTCCCATCTTTCGAACCATCGTTAACAACCAACACATGGTCGCTGTAGTTCCTGACATTTTCGAGAACCGCCGCGACATGCGACTCTTCATTGTGAACCGGCAAGGCCGTCAGGAATTTCATGGGTTACCAGGGGAGACGAACAGGTTGTATTTCGGGCGTGCCGACAAGTGTGCCATGCCAAAACAGACAGCGGTCGCTTCCAGCGGGGCTGAACCAGCAATTTATGCCGTTTCTCTCCCAATTGTCCGAATTGCGCGCTCTACGACGCAAATTTCGCAACCAGGACCGGGCTGGTCCACACGGGTTCGACGACAGCATTTTAGGCGGCCCACCCCACCAGAAGAAGCTGTCCGGCGAGTCTTCGACGTCCGACGACATCCCGAGGCAGACGAATCTCACCCATTGGTCGTCGAGAACTGGAAGGAGAGGCCAGCCGGGCCAAGCAAACCGCGATCAATTCCGGGCCCGAATACGCAGTCACTCCCGTCTCGGAATTCGAGTCATTACAGAGTCGAAGACAAATGTCCCAGCGGCGGATCTCGCCAGAGAGTCCGTCAGGCATCAGTCAAGTTTGCGGCCAGTTTAAAGGCATGCCGACTCAGCCGACAATTCCGACATCTGTGCAACTTCTTCCCTCAAGATGCGGACATCCGACGGAGCCTCAATCCCCAATCGCACCTTGTTTCCGGAAATCGCCTTAACACTAAGCCGAATTTCCGCGCCAAACTGGTCGCGAATCACAATCGCTTCGTTTTCTTTTCGAGTGAGAACCAGCATATCCCCCTCCTCTGGATCTTCCGCCGCAGAACCGTCGATCAACGGAATGTTGTCTCAACAAACAGCGACAGGATGGACTTCCTTTTGATAGCGCGAAAATAATTCGCGCACTAACCAGCGTCAAGATCAAAATCACGACAAAATGTCGTAGTTCAAATAGGACTTTCTCCGCCCGCCCCCGACCGAATGGACTGGTTATTCAGCCTGCGCTCGAAACAAAGGGGTTGGTTATCCGCTATAGATGCAGAATGGCCCGAAAAAGTTCACAAAATCCGCGACCGAGTTCAGAGATCTGTACTCGCAGGCGAATCTCTGGCGGAAACACCCCGTCAATTACCCATGGTGTCGCAACAACCCGTGCAACCCCAGCCCGTAAAAGGTGTATTCCACGTCGGCCGCCTGATCCCACAACGCTCCCCGGAATCCCCCTCCTGGAAACTCCAATCCCCCGACGAAATTCAGGATTCGTTGTGAGTCGACGAGTTCCGGCAGTTCGAGGTCTTGAGCGGTCAGAACTGCCGTGAAGGTCGACAAGCCATCGGCACAGGGAATTCGCGTATTGGCCTGGAAGCCACCTTCCGGGCTGGAGACCTGTTGCAGGAACTCGGCGATGTCGGTTCGCAATTCGTCATCGAGTGCCTTGTGGATCTTCAAAATGGCAGCGGCAGCAGCCGTTGGGTTCGTCCCGCTGCGTTTCATGGGAGCAATTTCCACAAACCCACCATCATCCCGCTGGCGGTCGTAGACGAACTGAATCAATCGCGCCACTTGTGGCACCGGACGGCCGATAAGTTCGTAGCAGATCGTCACCAGAAACGAATGGTACGTACTGCCGGCAGCCCCTTCATGTGTCTTGGCGTAGCCGCCATCCTTCGTGCGGAAACTTTCCAGAATCTCAGCCAGGCGATCTGGCCAATTGGCATCAACGGCTGAAAGCACGTCAATACCGCTGATCCCCTGCA
>JAFEBR010000297.1 GCA_018242565.1 Planctomycetota bacterium
GGGACCTGGGCAAACGCTTCGCCGGGACCGCGTTCGGCAACGTTGCCTGATCACCCCAATCAGCCACCAGAACGTCACATCTCCCAAACCGCCTGGTCTCCATGCTCACCCCATTCAGGTGAATTGGGGAATCGCCGCGCGGTCATGAAGATATTGACGAAATTCGGGCCCTCAGGTATTGCCTGTTGACGAATTGAAATATGTCAACAGGAACGTCGGCCGGTTTACCACGGCGGGCGATGCCTGGGCTTCCATAATTGGATTGGAAAGGATTCCGTTCCGTGCTCCAGATTGGACTCGCACACCGCACTCGTCATCTGGCCCGTGCGCTGCTGTGTTTGGCATGCCTGAACCTCGTGACCGTCAGCCAGGCGGCCGAACCACGGGAACTCGACCATGAAACTCGCGTTTTCAAGGTCTCGGTCGATGGAAAAGAACGTGGCAAATGCACCATGGAGATCGGCTCGTTCGATGACGGCTCCGAGAAAATGGAGATCGAAGCCGCGCTGACGTTCGACTACAAGGTGTACGTCTACCGTTACCAGTCAAAAGGGTCGGAAATCTGGCGTGATGGCCATCTGGCCGAACTCGACAACGCCGCCGACATGAACAAAACCAAGTACCAGCTTAAGGCCCGCAACACATCAAAAGGGCTGCTGCTCTCGGTCGACGGCAAGCTGTCGGAACTTCCGGCCGACGTCTGGGTGACGTCGTATTGGCACATGCCCGAAGCACTCGTGCAACGGCTGAATCCCGACAGAAAATCGCGGGTCGTGCAGGCAGGCGGCACCAAATCCTCCGGGTCGACCAAGCCCAAAGTGGTTTCGCTGCTCGACTCCGACAAGGGGCTCAAACTGCGGGGCGAAATCGTCCGCGTGGGTAATGAAATGCTGACGATCGCCGGCAAGCGACAGGCCTGCGATCACTACAAGATCTCGGGCGATGTGCAGGTGGAACTGTGGTACGACAGCACGCATCGACTCGTCCGCCAGCAGGGTGTCGAATCAGGCCACAAAACGCTCTTGGAACTGACACAAATCTCCAAGTAGCCCGGACTGCTTTCTGTACATTCACCGGGGCGGGCAATACACCTCCCCCGGCCCACCAGAGAGAGCCTCCGTTCCCAGTTCGACCGATCGTCGAGGCGGGCCGGTATTACGCCGCCGGCCACGGCGCGAACCTGCCTATGATCAGCTGTCATGCGGTTCCGGGAGATTGACCCGCCGGCGCGCTTCAAGCCCCCTCACCGTCGCGTTGAATAAGCCCCACGTGCCTCGCGCCGCACGACCGCGAATTCACGATCGCTGGCCCCACTCACTCAGCATCGGGCAATTCAACACGTGTGGTTCACGCGTGTTACGGCACCCAGGTTACTCGTTCTGGGCGAACTGCTGGCGGGGCTGAAAGCGATAGACTTCGTAGCAGCCATACATATCGAACCAGCCATCTTTCAATGGCATCTGGTAACACTCGCGTCCCACGAGTTCGAAATTCCCCTCGAACTGGTTCAGGCAACACTCCAGCGCTGCCGTATTGAACTTGTCGCGCGGCGCGCGATAGACCACGAGTCGAAAGGGTTGCTGCAATTCATTGACCTTTTGAGCTGTGGTCAATTGCCCCGCGTGATGTCGGCGCGAGTAAATGAACTGGTTGCAACGGTAATAGGTATCCCACGATCCGGGCGAAAAGTTCTGCCGTAAGTCGGCCTGGGCGCAGACCGTCAAGCCGTGTGATTCATCTTCCCAGAATCGGCGGGCGAATTCCCTGTGTTCGTGATCGGGCAGATAATCCCAGGGGCGCAGCACTTCGCGAACCGCGCGGCCGCCGCCAAACAGCACCAGCACCGCCAGGGCCCCACAGGCGACACGCCTCCCCACAGGATACCGCAGGCATTCGAGCGCCGCGGCCGCACCAGCCCCCACGGCCAATGTCACCCCAGGCATCAGGAACTGCACCAGGCGAATGTGACCACCGTAGGGATAGCGATGAATGACCGATGCCGCGAAGGTCAGTCCGAACATGGCCAGACAGACCGCAACAAGGCCCCGCTCGCCCCGGCGATAAAGAATGACCGCCCCGAGCACGCACAGCCCGCAACATACGAGGCCACCGCCGTTTTCAGCAGCGTAAGGAATTGCGAAGATCTTCTCGCCGAAGTGGACATCCACAAACCAAAGGACGAATTTCCAAGGCTCGGTCAGCGGGGGAAACCCACCCATGCTCGACCAGCACTCATCCATAAAGGCCCGGACCAGGCCCGCTTCGGGCCGCGAAATTTTCCAGACGACGGCGGCCGCAGCCACAGCCAGCGACAGATGAAACGCCAGTAACCCCGACCAATTCCCCCGGATCTCTGGGGTAATCAGCCCCGCGCCCGCCGAGGTGCGATGTGCCCGGACTGCGCGGACGAGCAAAGTGCCGCACACCGCCAGACTGATCGCGGCCCCGACAAACAAGGTGGGATACGAGAAGAACACGCCGACCGGCAGGGCCACAGCCAATCGCCGTAACCAGCGTGTTTCGTGGGGCCGATGAAACCATTCCACCGTCAACAGCAGCAGTCCACTCGCCACGAGGAGATCGCACGAATAGGGCTTGACGTCACAGCTGAGCCCGACCGGGGCCTTGGCGACAGCCAGGCAGGCCACCGCCAGAACATACGACCAACCCGAGAGCAGACGGGCCGCCAGCCGGCGAAATAGAAACAGGCTGCCCACTCCGCACAGCAGCGGAAACAACCGCAGCGACCACTCGGAATACCCC
>JAFEBR010000298.1 GCA_018242565.1 Planctomycetota bacterium
AGTCCCCTGGGCCCCCAGGTTGCGGAACAGGAAATTGGGGGTGCCATCGTTCGAAACGTAAAGATCGGGCCAGCCATCGCCATTCAAATCAGAAACCAGCAAGCCCAACCCCTTGCCATCGGGCGCGAGAATCCCTGCCGGGGCACTGACGTCTTCGAATGTGCCATCGCCACGGTTGCGGTACAGCACGTCGGGTTCCGCCTCGTAATTTCGCGGGGCACAGGCGGCAACCCGACCGTCGACCGTGCGACAGGTCCGCAGGGGCTCAAGCAAGTAGGCGGCCACATAGAGGTCGAGGTTTCCGTCGCGATCGAAATCGGCGAGAGCCAGGCTGGCATGCCAGCGGGAGCCCGACAGCCCCCACGCCCGGGTCGCATCGACAAACGTGCCATCACCATTATTGAGGTAGAGGACGTTTTCTCCCCAATTGGCCACGATCAGGTCGGTGTCGCCATCGTGATCGATGTCGCCCGCTACGCATCCCTGGCTGTAACCTGTATCCCCCAGCCCGGCGGACCGAGTCACATCGGCAAACGTCCCGTTCCCCAGATTGCGGAACAGTCGGTCGCGGTACGTATCATCTGCCGGATTGACCGGAATCCGACTGCCCTGGGTGAAATACAAGTCAGGCCAGCCATCACCATCGTAATCAAGGACGGCGACTCCGCCCCCCATCGACTCCAAGAGATACTTGTTGCCCGTTTCGCCCGCGAAATACTGAAAGTCGATGGCCGCCGACTCGTGACAGTCGCGAAATTGAATCCGGGCCGAGCCAGCGACCACCGGTTTCTGGCCTCCCGGCACGGGCAATTGGAGCAGATCGGCCGGGGAACGCAGAGCACGCTGCGGCGCCGCGGGGACCTCCAGCGCAACTTCCGCCGCCAGAGCCGTCAAGACCGCCTGGCTCTGCGACGTGGCGGGCCCTGGCAACTTCGCCTGCAGCGACCGCTGCAATTCCAGGGCCTGTCGATTTCGAGGCTCCCGCTCTAAGACCACTTCGACCCACAACAGTGACTCGACGGGACGCCCCAGTGCGGCCAGAGACTGCGCGATGAGCAGCGCATAACGCCCCACTTCGGCCTGAGCCTGCGTCCGTTTAATGGCCAGCACATCCAACTGGTTTGCCAGCAGGTCGAGTTGTTTGGCACGCTCTAAAAACCGGGCTCCTTCTGCTGCGCGCCCCTGGGCTTCGAGGGCCAGTCCCAATTGATAGTTACTGGCCAGGTCAAACGGAGCCAGTGCGGTTGCGTACTCCAAATATTCGACGGCTCGATCGTAGGCCCGCAGGTCCGCCGCGTAAGTCCCCAGACTGCGTGTGAGCAACAGATCCGCCGCCCCTTGCCAGTCGGCCTGTGCCAGCACGGCCTGGGCTCCCGCGTGATCGGTCTGCTGCAGCAGGTGCATCGCCAGCAGACCGCACAGACTGGGATCGCGGGGCGTTTCCAGAAGCCCCGCCCGCAACACGGCAATTGCATCGTCATCGTAACCCTGGGAGGCTCGCGCTTTGGCCAGTCCCAGCCGGCTGGGAATATCGGTGGGATCGGCCGTGACCATTTTTTCGAGCAACGGCTGCAACTTGGCGGCGTCTTCAATTTCCCCCGGCGCCATGGAAAACAGCAGCATTTCCTCGAGCGTCCACTTGCGGTATTCACGCAATGCCAGCAACTGTCGTCGAATGTCGGTGGTACGCTGCTGTGCCACGTACAGGCGCAGCAACATCTCGCGGGCGGGCAATTGGCCGGGGCTCAATTCGAGGGCGCGCTGCAGAGCCTTTTCCGCCGCGCGGGCCTGTCCCTGATCGAGCAACATGGCCCCTTCCAGAAACCGCGCTTTGGCTCCCTCGGTTTCGGGAAGATCGGGGACCTGTTCCCACAAGCGCCGGGCCAATGCCGGGTCACCCGCCTCGCGCGCCAATTGGCCGCGCAGCAACAGGGCTTGAACATGATCGGGCTGACGGGCGAGCACGGCGTCAAAACAGCGAATCGCCGTGGCCTCATCGGCGCGGTCGGCCGCATGAATACCCCGCCGCATCAACTGCTCAATGGTCGGTCGGAACTTGTAGAACCAGATGGCCCAGCCACCGGCAGACAGTCCGCCGATCATACTGAGCACCAGTAACCACCTGCCTCCTGCCTTGAGCCCCATCAGCGTCGTCCCTTCCGCCGACAATCGGCACTTCGAGCGCAGTGTCTGACCATCCGCCTGTATCCCCGGGAGGGCGAACGCCACAGGAGCGTGACCGACAATGAGAGAGTCAAAAGCAACATGTCATTCGGCCTGCGTGGGTGTCAGTCTGTGCCCTGGAAAATTCTTAACTGCTGCGCCAGGCGGCGATGTTCAGCGGCGACCTGCGTTGCTCCCTGCTTTTCCGCAATCTCCACGACCAGGTCGTGAAACTTGGGGTCGGTGGGCATGATCGACACGGCACGCTGAGCGGCTGCGAGCGCCCCGGTATGCTCTCCCAGCAGTTCACGACAGACAGCCAGCCGAAACCAGTCGCCCCCCTGTCGACGCAGTTTCACGAGTTGCTCGAGGTGGGGCACGGCTTCGCCTGGTTGCTGCAACCGACAATGTGCATCGCTCAGGAGGAACAGGGCTCGAATCCGCCCGCGCGGCGTCAATTGCGACTTGAGCAGTGCCTGCTCGGCCAGTTCAATCGTCTGCCGTGAGTCTTCGACGCTGAGACAATACGCCAGCCCCGCCAGCAGATCTCCGTCGTCGGGCAACAATTGCCGCGCCACCCGCAACGTACGCAGCGCTTCCTGCCGCATTTCCTGGGCGATGCGCGGCGTCTCCTGCTTCAGCGACGCCTGCAGGTACGCCAATCCCAGATTGCGAAGCTGTTCGGATTTGGGCCATGCCGAGACATCCGACAGCGGTTCCAACTCGGCAAACTCCGCAGGCCGATCGGCATCGGGCGGATGCTCGGGATGAATACCCACCCGGTGGTGTGTCGCCGCCACGTGCGGAATATCGCTGGGCGTTTTGGGCATATGACAGGTGGCACACAGGTCCTGCGGAGACTTCACGAGCCGTTCGGTCTCGTTCAGCCCGCAGGCCGTGGGCTGGTGACAGCTCAAGCAGATTTCGCGATATTTCGCCGGTCTCTCGGCAACGGGCGTGCGCGAATGCGGATCATGACAGGTCGTGCAGGTCATGGTCTCGGAGGCGGTAAAGCAGCGACTGGCCCGCATCTGCTCGACATGCCCCACAACCGTCATCGAATCGGCCGGCGCGGCCTGGGTGTAGTCGGTCCGATATTCACTCCAGAGCTGCCCCGGGCGGAAGTGATGGATGAACCGCCCCGATAGTTCGGCCGAAGCCTCGCCGTTGAGATGACACTGTGAGCAGACGGCAATGCTCCGCTCGCGATCGAGTTTGGCGGGGTTCACGATCGTGTCGTCGATTTCGTTGGCGTTGGCCCCATCGGCGGATGGTCCCGCATCGGTCCGTTTCTGGACGTGCAACTCTCCCGGCCCATGGCAACGCTCGCAACTGATGGCCTGGTCGTGAATGGTCATCAGACCGTCCGTTTCGGCGGCCGGACGGACTTCTCCCGCGTGGCAGTAGATGCACTCGAAATACACCGGTCGGGCAAAGCCGGAATCCTGCTTCTCGTATCCGGGCGACAAGGCCCACTTTTTTGTTGCGGAGTACCAGGTGATGGGCGATTCCACCAGAAACCCATCCAATTCGCAGAGATATGTGCGTGAGAGGTTACCTGAACCGACAACGTAGCGAACCGGGTAGTCGGCCAAGACGACCGGTGCGCCGTCGCTGCCCCGCAGCAATTGCGCATGCCGTAATTGCCCATCCTGGCGATACACCTGGTAGCTGATTCGCGTGCCGGGGACCTGCAGCGACGCATCAGCCGGTTCGGCGGCCAGATCGATGTCGTTCAAAGAACGACTGTGCATCGTCTGCAGGTAAGACTCAAACTGCGCGGCATGACAACTGCGGCAGGCTTCGCTGCCCACGTACGCCGTCTGTAGATCGACATTCCGATAGGGACTGGCCGCCAGCGGTGGCAACGCGGTGGGTTCGACCGAGACCGGCGCTGACTGCCCGCGACTTCGCAGCCAATAACTGACTGCCAAGGTCGCCAGTACTCCCAGCGCCAGTCCAAGGCCACGCCACTTCCACCCCATGAACGCCTTTCCGCCGATCGAAAACCTGCCGGAATTTGCCTGAAAGAGCCCGCATCGTCTCTCTTCGCAGAATAACAGATACGCCGGAAACTTGAACAGCCGTGGGCGCCGTCTGAGCCGACGGCACCAATTCCGGTGGATCTGTTGCGGGCGTGCGGTTTCGGGGCTGCGGCTGACGGACTGTCCGCTTCACTTTCCCTGCAGCGCCACCCGTAAAATCACCCAGCAGGCGCGGAACCCCTCCGAAAACCGGATTTTGGAGACCCCGTGACGGCGCTCTTCAAACTGAATCGGCACTTCCGCAAAGCGGCATCCGACCTGGCGACAGCGATACAGCAACTCCTCCTGAATCGCGTAGCCCGTCGCCAGAAACCGCTCGAAATTCAGTTCCCGCAACTTCGCGACCCGATAACACCGGTAGGCACCGCTGTTATCTTTGGTCTTTAACCCCAACAGCAATCGGGCATACGCGTTGATCGCCTGGCTCATGAAATGACGGCGAACTCCCCACCCTTCGACACCGCCCCCGGCAACGTATCGCGACCCGATCGTCACATCGGCCGATTCCATCGCCGCGAGAATGGCGGGCAGATACCGCGGATGATGGCTGAAATCGGCATCGAGATTGCAGACCAGCGTGTAGTCGTGTTCGACGGCATACTGCAATGCGGCCCGAGTCGCCGTGCCCAGTCCCTGTTTGGCAGGTCGGCCCAGATGGTGCAACCGGGGTTCGCGGGTGATCCACTCTTCCAGAAAGGGCCCGGTGCCATCGGGGGAGTTGTCATCGACCACGAGAATCTCGGCGTCGGGGACGTACTTCCAGATTTCAGGTATCAACGTGACGAGGTTTTCGCGCTCGTTGTACGTACACAAGGTGACAAGCAGCCGGTTCCCCACGTTCAGACGCACCCGCCATTCACGCCGACCCCGACGCGGGCCACCGACTGCCCGGCAGGGGTCGCCTGTTGAGCCAGAGGTTTCGGACGCGGCTCTTCTGGTTTCTTCTTCTTCCCGCGGAACACCGGATCGGGCTCATCGGCGGCGGCCGGTTCCAGACCGGGAATGACGGGCCCATTCCGCAACGCGGGATCACGGGGGGCGGGCGGAGCGGGAACGACCGGTTCCGGGTCGGCCAGCGCGGCGGCCGGGGCCGCGGGGTTGTCGAGAAACAGTTGCGCGTACTGTGGATTCGTGGCGAGCGCCGCCGAGGCTTCCAGGAAAGGCCGCGACCGGTCGGGGTCATCATTGAAATGCAGCAGGACCCCCATCAGCAGTAATCGATCGGGATCGCGGATGTCTTCACGTGTCCAGCCCGTGGCCCGGTGCAGCAGGGCCATCTTGGCCAATTCCCCTTCGGGACCGAACAGGTCGTCGAGCGCGGCGCCGGTGCGAGGCCAGTCGGGCCGGGCCCGCAAGGCCCGTTTCATTTCGTCGACGCCGACGGCAAAATTCGAAGTCGCCACCAGGGTCAGCGCCAGGCGAAAGCGGGGTTCCGTCCATTTCGGAGTGAGCGCCAGGGCCTGTTTGTATTTGGCCAGCGCTTGAGCATACTCCTGCTTGCGGAAATACGTATCCCCCTGAGCCAACAGCCGCGAACTGCGCCGTCCGACTTCGGCGTTGGGCGCCTGCTGATCGATCGCCGTGTCATCCTGCAGCGGCTGAACCGGTCGGGCCGGTGCGGCCTGCGGACGGTTCACCTGCCGCGGTGCCTGTGCCCGCGGAGCGCCCCCCGCCGGGGGCTGGGGCGGGTTCACCTGAAAGGGGTCGTTGTCCACCCAGTCGATGCGCGTCTGCCGCATGACGGGAGCCAACGGCACATACGCATAATACGGGCCAAAATTCGGATACCCAAACGTGGTGTAGCCATACGGAGTCACGAACGGCGTGTAGCCTCCGACCGGTCCGTAGTACCAGTTCAAACCACCAAACCCGATGTTTGAAAACTGGTTGAACGACCACGCCCCTGCGACCACTGGCCGCGACAAATGCGTATTGCCGAAGTACCAGCCCGCCGAGTTCCCGAACATACTGCCAAACTGATACCCCGTACTCTGGACGTAGGCCCCACCCACGGAGTACGGGGCGATGAACTGAGCCGAGACGTCCCGGGGAGACAAACACGCGACGCCGACGAGAACGAAGCCGATGACGCTGCTCGATCGGGCGTACCGCATGATCAGACTCCATTTCTTCAGGAACAGGGACGCGTATGATCCACCCGATCCATCCGGACCGGCATTTCGAAATTATCGACTGCGCACTGCAGGGCGTCAAGAACGCACTCGATTCCTTGAGCACTGCCGAGGGTGGTAAAGCTCCCCGGAGATTCCCCGATCGCCGTTGGCGAATCAAGAACGTGCCGGGGATCTGTCAGTGGATGAACTGGCTCCACAAACAAGACTCGGGAGTTGCTGCGATTTGTGGTAGCATCACTCGAGCGGGTGTGGTCGATGTTGAAGACCAGCAATATCTCAACCAGACGATGGCCATGGCACAAGAAAAACTTTCCCGGCTGCGCCAGATTCGCGAGCAGTACCAGGCGAATCCCGTAGAAGAAAGCCCACAAGCCATTGGCCCGCGCTGGAAAGTGGTCGGACACTGGCTGTATCTGGGATTGCTGCTCGCCTGTCCGGTTGCCGTTTCGATGTTTGCCATCGCACAGCCAGTGGCCTTTCCGATGGCGTTCGTGGCCGGCATCGCTGCCGTGTGCCTGCTGGGAGCCGTTCGATTCTGCAATCGGCCACCCCCATTCCGCCCACCCCCCAACGCCATACCGCGGTCTTTTTCGTCGACCAGATCGCGAAAACCGACCGGGCGTCGAACCGAACCCGGCGGCGGCTGAGGCTCAACACCGCGGAATTGATCGATCAAGGCCGGGCGCCGACACGTTTCACACATTCCACACGGCGAGTCGCTTGGGGGGGGTTCCGACATCAGCGACGCTTTGTCCAGACGGAAGGGGTTGCTAGACTGGTGAAAACACGAACTGACACCACGAAAACACCGAAATATGAACCCTGCTCCTGCTTCTCCCTGGATTATTGACGGCACCGAACAGAACTTTGAACAAGAAGTTCTCAAACGCTCGGAGGAACTGCCCGTCATCGTCGATTTCTGGGCTACCTGGTGTGGTCCCTGCCAGGAACTGGGCCCCGTCCTGGAACGGCTGGCGCAGGAAAATGCCGGGCAATTTCTGCTGGTCAAAGTGGATGTCGACCAGCAACCGCGGGTCGCCGCCGCGTTCGGCGTGCGCTCTATTCCCCACGTCTTTGCGCTGCGAAATGGCCAACTGGTCGATCAGTTCAATGGCGTGCTTCCCGAAGAACAGCTGCGCGAATGGCTGGCCCAGTTTCAGCCCTCGCCCGCGGAAATGCTGGTGCAGGAAGCGCGAAAGCTCGAGGCAGAAGACACCAAAGAAGCCGAGGCCAAATACCACGAGGCGCTGGAACTCGAACCCCAGAACGACGCGATTCGGATTGAACTGGCCCGCATGCTGCTCAAACAGCATCGCAATGCGGATGCCCGCGCCATCATCGAAAAACTCGAGGCCCGTGGGTTTCTGGAACCCGAGGCAGAGAACATCAAGGCGGAACTCGATCTGCGGACCGCGGCCGCCGAGGCGGGCGGCGTCGGAGAATGTCGGGCCAAACTGGCCGCCAACCCCAACGATCCCAAATTGCAACTACTGCTGGCTGAAGCCCTGGGCGGGGCGCAGCAATTCCAGGAAGCACTCGATTTGTGCTTGTCGGTAGTGCAGGCCACAACCGGCGACCTGCGGGATGAAGCCCGCACGACCATGGTCAACCTGTTCCACCTGCTGGGCCCGGAAGCCGAGCTCACGCGGACCTACCGCCGCAAGCTGGCGACCGCGCTGTATTAAGACTGGCTTGCGGATTTTCCGGGCGAAGCGATCAGCCGGACGGCACGGAACCGTGAGCCCGCAGAACGGGTTCTGCGGCTGCACTTGGCCTGTGCGAGGACTTCGTCGCAGAGGCCACACGGTGTCCGACAACGCGTGACGGATGTCAGCACTGACACCACGCTCGGGGGCCAGCGCCTGAGCAGGGAGTGGTCGCGAGCCCAAAACAGGCTGCCACCCATTGCGCAAGCCAGCGCTGATGCCGACTCGCGGGCAAAATAAGCCGTTGTGTGGTCGCTGAGCGACCTCAAAGAATGAGCCAGCCGCTCGACTGTGTTGCCTCGGGCCAGCAAAACAACGACAGGAGCGGCTGAAACTCGAAGGTATCTTACCACACGATTGAGGACTGGCAAGCGACACGGGCCCGGGAAATCCTGGAATCTCGGAAATCGCACATGTCCACCGCCACAACCCCGATATTCCGCACCAAATCTCTCGCGCACGTGTGTCAGCGGGCTCAAAAATAATCGGGGTGACAAGTTTTCTTCCCACCCACTGAGAGTGGACGAAAAACCGCCCCCTTTTTCGATTATGATCCACGATAGCGAAGGCATCGGGTTGCCTCGATTTTTTTCCGCACCGCCTGCCGACCAGGTGGTTTTCGCCGGCAGCGAGTTTCCCCTTCTGAGCGCCCCCCGTCCAAAACACCTCGGGCAGATGCGACGCTGGCAATTGCCCCGGCGGATCGCCAGAATACATAAGATTGTCAGCAGGTTGTCGGGTGGACACGTTCCAACGAATCTGACTGACCGGAAGGTCACATTTCCACGTTCCCGTCGCAGTCGTCAGACAGGTCAAACGAGCGCTCTGTGTCGAGCGCCCTGCCCGGTTGACGATTGCCACGAACAAAAAGGAGCCTGTGATGGTCGTAGCGAAGCGCGGGGGAGGGCCGTGGGGGCTCGCCCTCGGCATGTGGGGATCACTGTTTTTCCTGACGAGTTGCGATTCGTCGCCGCCAGCGGGATCAACCCCGGCCCCCAGCGGACCGCCCCCGGTCGGCCAGGGAGCGCCGCCGTCGATGCCGGGTGGACCGGCGATGGGGGCCCCGCCGGTGGCTCCGATTGACGAGAACGATCCACACGCCGCCGGGATGAAAGTCTACGCGATCAACGCCTGTGGACGCTGTCACCGCATGAACGGCGGCCCCGGTCCCGGTGGGATGGCGGCCATGGCCGGCATGTATCCGGGAGCCAGCGGCGGAGGCGGCCCTCCGGGTGGTGGGGGCGGCCGTGCTCCTGACCTGGCAAAAGTCGGAGCCGATCCCGAACACACCGTCGAATGGCTGAGCGCCGTCATTCGTGATCCGAAATCGAAAAAGGAAGATGCGCATATGCCTCCCTTCCCGGCCGAGAAGATCAACGACACCGACCTGCAGGCCTTGGCCGAATACCTCGCCAGCCTGAAGGGAGATGCCCCTGCCGCCGAGAAGAAAGAGTCCACGAATTAGCAATTCGCGCCGGCACTTCGATTGATGTTGATTTGCCCCACCCGCAGGCCGATGAGACCTGCGGGTGTTTTGTTTGGAGGGGCAGGCAAGGTCCATGGACACACGCCGAGACCTCAATTCAGGCCAATTGCCTGCCAGATCGATGGCATCCCTGCGACGGCAGCCTTGATCGGATTCGAATTCTGGAATTCACCTGGCAGCCTGGGACGCGCGGGAGCAACGCGCCAGCGTCAGCAGTGCGAACGCGGTGCTCAGGTTGGGGTCCCCTTCCATCCACCGTTTTTCGGAATTCACCCAGCTTCCATTCGGCTTCTGGAGCGAAATCAATTGATCACCGAGTTCCTTCTTCCAGTAATGCACGACTCCCTTTTCGTCCGTCAATGACTCAAGCTGCATCGCGTCGAGTCCCTTGGCAAACAGATTGTAGTAGTAGAACATCCCGGCTTTACCCATGCCGGGATTATCGGTCACGCTGTAGTACTTCCGAATCCATTTCACCGCGGCGACGACGCGCGGATCATCGGGCCCCACACCGGCGTAGAGCATGCTCTTCAGTCCGGCATAGGTCATGCTGCCGTACGAACGCAGCCCGTCATCTGCATCCTTTTTGGCCGGGGAAGCACCGCCCGCCGCCGGGGTGTAATAAAAACCGCCGTCATTGACCTTTGAGGCCGAAACGAGGGTGTTAAATTCCGACTCGAGATTCTGACACCGGGAAATGAAAACGACGGCATTTTTCATGGCCGGGTCGTCCTGCCCCACTCCCGCCGCTTTCAACGCATCCAATAAGTACGCCGTGTTGGACAGGTCGGGGCGGCTGGTGCCGCCGTACCCGGCACCTCCGAACTTCACATCGTCGGGCTTGATATCCTTGGTTTCATCCCATTGCAGCCGTTTGAGGAAGTCACGCGCCGCCGCGATGACCTTGTCGTAGCGTCCATCGCGATTGGCAGCGTGAAAAGCCAGCAGCGAAATGCAGGTCTCGTAGTTTCGCAAGTCGCTTTTGGGGGAGTAGATGCCACCATCGGGCTGCACATAACTGCTCAGATTTTTCAGCCCCTTCTGAATGGTCGCGTCGTCCGTTGTCAGGCCGTTTTCCATCAACGCCGCAATGACCAATCCACTGATCCCCGGAGTCTGATTCGTCGTCCAACTCCCATCATCCGACTGAGTCGTCCTCAAGAATTCGACGGCTCGGGTTTGGGCGGCTGCCAGTTTCGCCGCGTCGGGACGTTGGGAAACGACAGGCTCCTGGTTGGCAAACAGTCCGCCGGCCATGCCCCAGAGCAATAGTCCTGCGACGACCGGGCGATAGCAAACCTTGGGACGCTGGATAACGGGCATTTGTGTCTCCTGGTCAAATCGATTGAGAATAACGGCTCGTCAAATCGCCTCGTGGTCGATCAGATTTTGTCCGCCGGTGGACAGATTCTGCGCCCCGCCGGCAGGGATGATGAGAGTCCGTCCGGAATGTCAGCCAGTTTTCGGTCAACCGTCGGATGGCATTTCCCATCGGATTTGCCTCTGACGAAAGAGTTGCAACCACTGTGCCAATCGCCAGCAGAATGCCGAAGCAACAGGTCTGGCAGGTTCTCTTCCGCAGCAGCTCGCGAGATTCTGACAAAAAACGTCGCACCGCCACCGAAGGTGATGTTTCGGGGCGAGACGACTTAAGCCAGCCGGGAGATCGGGCGCGAGGAGGGCCTGTCCGTTGGAACCGGACTTCGGGCGACGTCCGGTCCGGCTGCCCAGGCTTGGCATCACATGGAATCGACCGGACCGACCTTCACACTACGCTTACAGAACCAGCATACGTCCCACATCAACGACGGTTAGCATCCGCCACAGGAATTGATCGGTCGACCATCTTCTGGTGAATGCGAAGTGTAAGAATGATTCCATGCCGTTCAACCCGTTGTGACCTCCGGGGAGTGGATTCCGTCCGACACCGTCGGCGATTTCAGACTGGCCTGTGGCTGGCATTGGCCGTGTCGGCACTGGCATCTCGCGTGACGGCTGACGAACCGCTCACATTCGCACCGACATTGTCACTGCGAACTCCCGAAGCCGTCGATCAGGATGACGCCTGCGTTTGGGTGCATCCGGAACAGCCAGAGAAAAGCCTGATCATTGGTTCGGACAAAGCGGCCGGCCGTGTGTTTGTTTACGACCTGAACGGCTCTGTCCTGCAAACACTGCAGATTTCGAAACCTGGAAACATCGACTGTCGCCAGGGTGTCGTGCTGAATGGGAACAAGACCGATCTGGTCGTGGTCAACCAGCGCGTCAACCCGACACAACTCGTGGTGCTGCGGGTCGATCCGGCATCATTGCAGTTGCAGCGTGTGGACGACAATTGCCTGACCGGGCCGAATTATGGCGGCTGTCTCTACCACAGCCGGACGTCCGGACAGTGCTATTTTTTCTGTACCTCGGAACAGGGCACAGTAGCCCAGTATGAATTGACCGGCGATAGCCGCGGCCATGTGAAAACACGCCCGGTACGAGAACTGCGGACGGGGAAATGTGAAGGCGCCGTGGCTGACGACAGGCACCAGGTGGTCTATGTCGCCGATGAAGCGACAGGAGTCTGGCGTTTCAGCGCCGAACCCGATGCGCCGACGGAAGGCCAGCTGATCATCCGCGTTGGCGAACACGGACTGCAGGGGGATGTCGAGGGCCTGGCCATCGTGCCCGGACCGGAGAACGGACAATTGCTGCTGGTCTCAGATCAGGGTCGCAGTCGGTTTCGTGCCTATCGGCTGAACGAATCGCCGACGTTCGTTGGAGAATTCGCAGTGGCCGGCGCTCGTAATACGGACGGAATTGACGTGGTCGCTCAGCCCGTGGGGCCGAAATTTCCTCGCGGTCTGTTTATCTGCCATACCGACCAGACTCCGCGTGCGCTTCTCGTCGTGAGCTGGGAAACCATTGCCCGGGATCTGTGGAAATGAGCGGTGATCTTCAGTCAGGCGGATTCCCCCCCCGGACTACCGAAAAAAACCGGGGCCCACGGACTGCCTTGATGAATCCCTGGCATCGAACGTATTGCGTGCTGTTGTGTCTGGCCGGGCTGTTGCCCGTCGGGTGCGGCGATAGTGATGCGAGCCAAGTGCCACTCCATCGCACGTCAGGCATGATCACTTTTGGCGGAAAGCCGCTCGCAGGCGCGATCATCATGTTTCACGCCGTGAAGCGAAGTTCGACGACCACGGATGATCCGCTCCCGGTGCCCGGTGCCACTTCCCAGGAAGACGGTTCCTTTTCCGTATCCACCTTCGATCCCGAAGATGGAATGCCCGAGGGTGAATATTACATCACGGTTTCGTGCGAAGATCGCAGCGGCGGGAGACAGAATGACGACGACTATCCCGAGCTGTTACCGACTCGCTATCAAAACCCGGCAACTTCCGGGCTGAAGGTCAAAATCGTCGCCGGCGACAACGAACTCAAGCCGCTCGAGTTATTTCCCTAGAGTTTACGAGCAACCCTGTTAGAAATCAGACGAATTCAATTCATGGAGAGACAAATGTTGCGAAACAAGTCACAGCGCCGTCGCGGGTTCACGCTGATCGAACTGCTGGTCGTGATTGCCATCATCGCCGTGCTGGTCAGCCTGCTGCTGCCGGCCGTGCAACAGGCACGCGAGGCAGCGCGGCGTACGCAGTGCAAAAACAATCTGAAACAATTCGGACTGGCAGTCGCCAATTACGAGGGGAGCTACGGGACATTTCCGCCGGGACGGATCCAAGACGCGGCCGGCAACGATTACCACAGTTGGGCGGCGCTCGTTCTGCCCTTGATGGATCAAGGCAATATGTACAATCAATACAACTTCAATTTGTACTGGAATGACCCGGCGAACGCAGCGATTGTCGGCACAAGTTTGCCGTTTTATGTGTGCCCCTCCACTCCTGGGGATAATCGCTTTGACCCCAATTCCGTCAACTCGCCCCAGCCGGCGGCAAGCGACTACACGGCCGTCGCATCCCTCAGTAATAAATACTATCTGGCACTCGGCTACTCGGGAACGGTCGGAGCGACGAATTACATTAACTTCGCTGACAAGAATCAGGTAAAAGTTCGCCAGGGCATCTTTGGCAAACGTAAGGACGACGCCAGCAATGCCAAAATCAAGTATGCGACGATCTCCGATGGCGCGTCGAATACGGTGATGGTCATCGAGTCTGCCGCCGCGCCTGCCGCTTATGGATCACAAAGGACTGTCATTTCCGTGGGAGGATTGACCTCTTCGAATAATGGGGCCGATTACACAGTCGTCGGCGGGGCGTATGCTTACACCGGCGGAACCGGCTGGGCAGACCCCGGTCGAACGTCGGGAGTGCAAGGCTGCAGCGCCGACGGAACAAAACGCGGCGGCACACCGCTGAGGCCGATCAACGGATGCAACGACAGCGAAGGCTACAGCTTCCACATCGGCGGCATCAATTGCGTCTTCGCTGACGGTTCAGTGCATTTTGTTTCGGAAAACGTCGACGCGAAAACCTGGGCCGCACTGGTGACCCGAGGCGGCGGAGAAGTGGTTGGCGATTACTGAGTTTTTGGCAGCACTCGCCTGACTCTCCGGATCCTGTTACGGACAGACCGGTGGGGTCGGGACAGCGTGTGTCGAGTGGTCTTCCAGCCGATCGGGGGAAAATGGGTGCGAATCACGTGCACACAGCGGAACGGCTGAGCGCCTGCATTCGGGACCCGAAATCGAAACAGGAAGGCGCGCACATGCCCCCCTTCCCCGCCGGGAAGATTAATGACGCCGACCTGCAGTC
>JAFEBR010000029.1 GCA_018242565.1 Planctomycetota bacterium
GACTTATTCACCAGTCTTTTCTAAAAGACAGACAAAAAAAGCGTGATTCCCGATGTTTCATGTGGTATCTGACGCCAACATGAAACCGCAGGAGATCACGCAATGGGTGAATCGCAGGGAGGCTTATTTGAACCCAGTTTCAACCGATCTGTCAAGGTCCTGACGACGGATGATCGGATCACTTCGGATTCGGGTTTATTGCTGTTACGAGAGGCGGATCATCGCCTGGGTATTACCGAAGCGCTGGCCCAGCGATTGCATGACCCGCGTCGTGAAGATCGGATTCGTTATCAGCTCGTCGAACTGTTACGTGAACGGATCTACGCCTTGGCCGCCGGCTATTCCGCGCAGGACGACGTCGACCGACTGGCGCATGATCCCGCGATGAAATTGGCGGCCTGGAATCGGTCCGGTGGACAACCACTCGACGAGCGGATGGCCAGCCAACCGACTCAATCACGATTGATCGACATTCTTTCGCACGATCCGAACAATCGATACGCCCTCCGCGACGCGTTGGCCGATGCTTGCGAACGACACCTTCGGGCCGAAGGGGGCGACCATGCGGCCCGCAAGATCACCGTGGACATCGACAGTTTCCCGATCTCTGTGCACGGCCAGCAAGCGGGGGCGGCGTACAACGGGCATTATCGGGACCACGTCTATCATCCGATGGTTGCCAGTTACTCGGTGGCCGGAGACTACGACAGCATGCACGAGGGCTATCGCCTGGGAAACGGGTTTCTGCACTGTGTCCTGCGTCAAGGACAGGTCCACACAGCCCAGGGCATGGTGCGGTTCGTAAAGGAAACCGTCAGCAAGGCCAAGGGCTTGGGTTACAGCGTCGATTTGCGCATCGACGCCGGCTACACCGACGGCGAGACGTTGGATTACTTGACCGATGAAAAGATTCACTTTATCGGCCGTCTGAAGAGCAACGCGGTTCTGGATCGCCTGGCCGAACGGCATTTGAAACGACCAGCGGGACGG
The DNA here is from genome assembly GCA_018242565.1 of Planctomycetota bacterium. Classification (GTDB taxonomy): domain Bacteria; phylum Planctomycetota; class Planctomycetia; order Planctomycetales; family Planctomycetaceae; genus JACQFH01. The sequence continues at coordinate 991 of JAFEBR010000029.1, forward strand.
CCGCCGAAAGAGGGCTATGAGCACATTATTGAACTGGGCCAGTACCAGGCCGAGTCGTGGCGGCACTCGCAGCGCGTTGTGCTGGTGGTTGTCGACCGTCCGGATTCGAAGACCGGTCAACTGAATCTGATGCCCGAGCGATTCTTCTTGGTCGTAGGTTGGGGGGCGGAGGAAGTCTCGGGCGCAGATGCACTCGAACGGTATCGGCGGCGCGGCACGTTCGAGGATCGCCTCGGCGAATTTCAGCAGGCGATCGGACCGCATCTGTCACACGCGGATTTTCATGAGAACGAGACCGTACTGCGGCTCGCACTGCTGGCCTTCAATTTGGCATCGATGTTACGGTAAGCGTCCCGCCGATCCAGTCGAACTGCGGATCGAGTCGGGTGACGGAAGATGCCGATGGGTTTGGGGGAAGGAGCCCAAACCATGGTTGGTGGCAGCAAACGTCACGGAGCGGCGGCGCGATGGCGGGAGAGGTTGGATCGTTGGCAGCGGTCCAGGCTGACGATCACGGAATTCTGCCGGCGTGAACGGGTGAGCCTGCCGTCCTTCTTTTCCTGGCGCAAACGCCTGGCTGCGGAATCCGCTTCGATACCACAGGGGCGGTTGGGCAGCGGCCCTCGGTTCATCCCGGTGGAAGTGGTCGATGGTCCCCCGATGACTCCAGCGTCGGCCTCTCGACTCGGGATCGGTTCCACGTGGCCTGCGGTGGAGGTCGTCTTGCCTCGTGGTGTCACTGTGAAGGTTGGCACACACGTCGACGAACAGCACTTGCGACAGATCCTGCGTGCCGTCGTCGCGGAGACGGCCGGATGTTGAGCCTCCCGTCGCCAGTGAAAATCTTTTTGTGTGCAGAGCCGGTGGACCTGCGCCGGAGCTTCGACGGTCTCGCGGCCATTGCGCGCGACGGATTGGGTGAGGACCCGCTCAGTGGCCATTGGTTCGTGTTTCGCAATCGACGTGGCGATCGGGTCAAGATTCTGATGTGGGACCGCGACGGACTGTTGCTGGTCTATAAGCGACTCGAAGAGGGAACCTTTCGATTCCCTGCGGTGTCCTCGAATGCCAAGAGCGCATTGGTGACGACGCAAGAGTTGTCCCTGTTGCTCTGGGGCATCGATCCCTCGAGCATCGTCCGCCAGAAACGGTACTCGCGACCATTGGACACGACCAATCCGGCTGTCGCCGCGCGCTAAGCGCCACATGGCGACAACGATCTCGTCGCTGGCAGGGTAATGTCAGCCCGTCACGGACCAGCGCCGTGACTGCCTGACGATCTGCGTCTCTGTCGCGCGTGCCACCCAGGTATGTGCACAGCGCAGCTCGAGTTCCAGCGCCTGTTGAAACGGTTTTCGGGAAAATCGGAAATACGAAAAGATTTCTCAGGCAAAGCCGGAATCGGTGCGTATCTCATGTGTACATGAGCACGGACGTTCCACTACTCCCTGACCTGAATCAGTTGCCCGACGATCCGGCGGCGCTGAAAAAGATCCTTGCCGACTTGTGCCGGGTTGTGCAACAGAAGACCGCTCGCATTGAGCAGCTCGAACATCAGATGGACCTGCTGGTGAAACGATTGCTGCAGCCGTCCAGCGAGAAGATCGATCCGCGACAACTCGCGCTGTTTGCC
>JAFEBR010000002.1 GCA_018242565.1 Planctomycetota bacterium
GGCAACAGGGCGAGTTGTCCGGCCATCTGCAAGACGAGATTCTCTCCGCCGCCGATCGTGCCTGCGGCGGCCGCCGGATTGGCACCGTTGGCCGGATTCCAAGCCAACCGAACCGCCGGAAAAATCCGCTGTGAGCATAGCCGCACATACTCGTCACGTCGGCCCGCCACCAGCAACACCTGCGACAGCGCCAACTCGGCACTTAATTGTTCGACAGCCGTCTGAGCGGGGCGGGCGATCTGCTCCTGCAGATACTGGAGACCGGCTTCTGGCGCATCGAGACTCAAGAACACCTCGGCGACGTAGAGGTCATGCAACAGTCGTTTCACGAACTCGGCCTGCGGACCAAACTGCTGCAGGATGGGATCCGACGCCGGAACCGCGCCAGGCTCTCCGGCGTTGGCTGCCTGCGGGGTCACCGGGAAGAAGTTGCGTTCGAAGTCGTCGCGCAGCGCCTGGGCTTTCTCGTGCTGGCCCAACTTCATCAGACAATGGTATTCGAAAAGTTGCGAACGCTCGGGGGCGCCCAGCGACCGGACAAACTCCGCAAGATCTGTGGGGGGCGTGCGGGCGGGGAGCCTGGAGTTCGCTTTCTCATACCAGTGCCAGGCCTGGGCATATTCGCGCTGCAGCAGGAAATGATGCCCAATCTGCAGCTCTTCCTGTGGCGTGACAGCCATCCAGGAAATTCCGCCGGTCTGCAAATCCAAAGTGGCGGCCGGGTCGCCCGGCCAGAGCCCCCAGCGAAGAAACAACGAAAACAACGACCGAAAGCGGGGGGTGAACGTCAACCACAACGACACACGTTGTTCTGTGGGGGACCATGCCGGAAAGGTGACACGCATCCCCGAGAAGACATCCCGGTGAGACGTCAGGTCGTGGATGTCGGCGACGACGAGGATATCGCGAGCCAGGCGATCGGGGGGCAGAATGAACGACCAATCGTCGTCGCGACTGGGTAACCCGGTTTCATCGGCGACGACATAGGCGATCTGCGTCCCGGTGGCATCGAAGCCCGCGAAGCGGCGGATAGTCCGGTCGCGCAGCAGGTCGCCGGCTGTGCCATCCGCCTGATGGAAACGCAGCGCCGTTTGCTCGTCCGCAGTGCGTTCGAGGAAGCCCAGACGGTCGGCTGCCGGGGACCAGTGCAGATCGGTCAGCGTCCCTTTGACTTCGTAGACCGCTTTCGTCTCGCGCTGGGCCACGGTGGTGATCTGCAGAGACGACGTTCCGGGCTGCTCGGGGGTGGCAGCCGGTTCGAAACGGACGCTGGCGAAGCGACTTTCGTCGCTCGTCCACGCTGGCCGACCGGCTCGCAGACTCTCGAGGAGTGAGGGGAGTTCGCCCGCTGCCAAGCCGTGCTGGCCGGGCAATTTCCACCACGATTTGTCTTCCCCTGGGTGGCCAATCCAGATGGCCGCAGAGTTGCCGTTCCCCGTCGTGGGATGCGCGGGATCGGGATGGGCTGTTCCGTGAAATCCTGCCACACACACCAGATGTGATCCGCGAGGGGTGAAATCAAAGATGACCGCGTCGGCCCGGTGCGGAAAGACCGGGCGCACGGCGCCGGTTTCCAGATGGAACTCGTAAACTCCGTGTTGACGATCGTTCTGGGGGCCGGAATCGACAAACAAGACCGCCTTCCCATCTGGCCGCCAGCGAACGGCTAATCCCGCTGACACATAACCGATGTGTTCGCAGGCCGCGTGGAAGAGCGGTTTCGGCGCCTGCGGCTCTGGTCCCTCATCCGCCCCCCGCAACCAGCAGGTGTATTTGACCGGGCGCTGGGTGACAATATTCCCCTCGGGCAAACCGGGCCCTCCCCCCTGGACCGGCCGCGGCTTACCTTCCGGGTCGTAGGCGGCGGTGAAAATCAGTCGTCCGTCGGTAGGGCAAAACAGCGGTCGGCTCGTCGCCAGGACTTTCGCATCGGGAGCGAAGATCTGCGCAAGTCCGTCACCATCCTTACGGGCGACGTAGACCCCCTGTTCGGGATGCTGAAACGCCACAGCGTCGCCCGACCGGTTCCAGTCGGCGGCACGATCTTCACGAACCGGTTCACCACCGCAGCCAGAGAGCAGGCAGACGGCCACAACCACCAGAAATGTGTTGCGCATTACGGAAGTCCAGAAGTGGGAAGGGACGAAAACATCACGGGAATTGCGTCATGAATACAGAAGGGGCCAGCCCCCTGCGACGATGACAGGCTCGGAATCGAACGATTAATGAGAACCCCGAGCGAGCTCGTTTATTCCCGAAAAATGCGATTGTCGCGGATTCGTCAGCACGTCGATATCAAAACACAGCAACCGGCCGGAAGTCTGATCGACTCCAGGCCGGTTGGATCCGTCTCGGAGGACTCAAGAGCGGCTTAACGACGTGCGTTCACTTACACGATCGGCTCACTGACCGGCGGGCTTCCCCGCCGGTCCGGCTTTTGTCACCCGTCGGGCGCCTTCGACCACCGGTGCGGCGTCGGCATCCTTCGCCGACAAGTCGGCGAAGATCACACGATAGCCCATGGCTCCGGCCGGCTTGTACCACAAGATCGGACGATTTTTGTCATCCCGCTTCACCCCCTTGCCGGCGTAATGCGCGTCGGCCGATTCGGGCAGCCCCAGCAGGAACTGGAAGCCACGGCCAATGACCAGTGAGTGTTTCATCAGCTCTTCCGACTGATCATCAGAAAGTTCGTTCTTGCCCTGCGCCTTGTTCAGCACCGATTTGATCAGCAACTGCATCAAACCGGTCGTATCGGCCGAGTCCGGA
>JAFEBR010000299.1 GCA_018242565.1 Planctomycetota bacterium
ATCGTGTGCTTCCAAAACCGCGCGACAGGCGCGGGCGATATCCGTAAACTTCAGATCGTTATTCAAAAACCGTTCGACCGCCGCTTCGTTGGCGGCATTCAAAACCGCGCCGCATGTGCCACCACGACGCGCGACTTCAAACCCCAGTTGCAGCGCCGGAAAGCGCTCGTAATCGGGGGGCTCAAATTCCAGTTGAAACGCCTGCTTCCAGTCGAGTCGGGGACAGAGTCCGGGCATCCGGTCGGGCCAGGTCAGCGCGTATTGAATCGGCAGTTTCATGTCGGGGGGCGACAACTGCCCCAGCACCGAGCCATCGACATATTCCACAAACGAATGCACGATCGACTGTGGGTGGACAACCACATCAATCTGATCGACATCCAGCCCGAACAGCCATTTGGCCTCGATGATCTCCAGCGCCTTGTTCATCATCGTCGCTGAGTCGATCGTAATCTTCTTGCCCATGTTCCAGGTGGGGTGAGCCAGCGCCATGGCAGGCGTGACCTGCTCCAACTCGGCAGCCGACTTCCGCCGAAATGGCCCGCCGCTGGCCGTCAACACGATCCGCTTCACTTCCTGCCTTCGCCCTGACTGCAGAGCCTGAAACACGGCACTGTGTTCGCTGTCGACCGGAATGACTTCGGCCTGCCGGCGTCGCGCGAGGTCCATCACCAGCGGACCGGCGACCACCAGCGTTTCTTTATTGGCAATACAGACCCGTTTGCCCGCTTCCAGTGCCGCCCAGGTTCCCGCCAGGCCGGCCGCCCCGACAATCCCCGTGACAATCGCATCAATTTCGGGATCGGAGGCCAGTCGGGCCACGGCGTCGGGCCCAAATAACAGTTCGGTTTTCGGGGAAAACGCACTGCGCGGGACAACCGACTTCAACGAGGCATCACTTAACACGGCCCAGCGCGGCTGAAACCGTTCGGTCTGCTGACCCAGCAATTCCCAACTCGATCGGGCCGCCACACCGGTCAGATGGAGCCGGTCAGGTAACGAACCGATGACATCCAGGCTGCTCACACCGATTGAGCCAGTTGATCCGAGGACAGCAATGCGTTGCATGCGAGATTGGAAATCAGGGAAGTCGGAGCCAGTTCTTCGCCGCCCCGTGCTGAGGATTGGCAAAAATCGCTGACAAAATTCAGCCACAGACGCTGGGGCTCCTCCCCACCGCCCGGTCTCCGTGGACTTCGAACTGAGGTCGATCCGGGGAAACAGCTCCCCCCAGGCGTTCTGCTCGAAGATGCTGGTGATTCTAGGTTTCCGTCAAAACGACTGCAAGCCGCAAACGCCGCGAGATGCCACGCTCCGCCCCCGGCAGACTTCACATCGATCCGTCGCTTTTCTTCGCGAAACCTGCGGACGGTTTGACGAAAGTCTGAACTTCTCTCGAAATTCGAGATTGAAACTTCAATGAGAATGGAAAGCCCGCCTGGGCATCCAAATAAACTTGAATGATTGTGACC
>JAFEBR010000300.1 GCA_018242565.1 Planctomycetota bacterium
CGGTCATCCCACAGCGAAACCGATCAGCTCACGGCGGCCGATTTGCGTATGCTCTACCGCCTGATGCAGAACCAGCAGCGACCGGTCGCCGAGATCCTGCCAATCGCCCGCCGACTCGACCTCGAAAAAGAACACCTGCTCGAATACTGGAAGCAACGGCTGTTGACGTTGCCGATTTACACCCCGCCGGGAGCTGAACGGCTGAAGTCGCGCGACGATGGATTGCTCGACCTCGACCTGCGGTATTCAGCGTTTGGAGATCTGCAGGCGCTGGTCGGCATGCCGCTGGGGGGCCTCGATCTCAGCGGCAATACCGAAATTGAAGAGTTTTCGGCTCTGAGTGAGTTTCGGGCGCTCAAATCGCTCAAATTGTGCGGCACGAAAATCGACAACCTCGAACCACTGCGCGGCCTGCCGCTCGAATCGCTGGTCCTGTCGGAAATGCACAGCTCGGCGGTCACGCTACCAGTCGACATGCCGAAGTTTTTCGTGAATCGACTGGGGACGCGCGTCACCGACCTGGCACCACTGGCCGGCATGTCGCTTAAGGAATTTCAGGCCGACCCGATCGACACCGCCGATTTCTCGGCGCTGGCGGGGGCCCCCCTGGAAATCTGCGTCATCAATTCAAAGAAACTGCTCTCGGTGGATTTCTTGCGCGGAGCACCGCTCAGGGAGTTATCTCTCTATGGCTGTGACAATTTGACTGGTCTGGCACAACTCGCCGAGTTCGAGGCGCTGGATTATCTGATTGTGCCTCAGGTCAATTATTCGGCGTCGGACGAAGACTTCGCCGCCCTGGAACTGCTGCGTGAGCACCCCGGACTGCAGCGGCTTGATTTTTTCGCCGTGCCGGAAGCCCCGCAGGTCCCCATCCTGACGGTCGCGGAGTTCTGGCAGCAATGGAGCGAATTCGGCTGGATTCGGGAGTTGCGCCGGCTGAATCTCGAAAAAGTGAAGATTCGGTATCTGACCAATCGCACGTGGGAAGTGCGGTTGGACGAAACGCGACTGCGCGATCTGAAAGTGTTGCAGGGTGCGAAGATCGCCAACCTGCATGTGTCGGGGACCGCCGTCTCGGACCTCACGCCATTGATCGGCATGCCACTTCACACCCTGCAACTCGGGCGGACCAACGTGACCGATTTGAGCCCGCTGGCCGGCATGCGGATCGAGAGCATGAACCTCGGAAAAACCCAGGTCGCCGATATCTCAGTGCTGCGGGGCATGCCGATGCGTTCGATTCGGCTGGATGATTGCCCGCTGATTGTCGATGTGACGCCGCTGCAGGATTCGGCGGAAACGCTGGTGGAGGCGACGTTGCCCCCCCACCCAGGCGACGTGGAATTTCTGCGTCACTTTCCGCGGATGCGTCGCCTGTCGTTCCGCAACAATCCGTATTACGCCCCGGAACTCACGGCGGCCCAATTCTGGAAAGAATGGGACGCCGGCAAGCGCACGGCTGATGGGACCGCGAAATGAGGCCCTGGTTCTGCGTGTGATCAGTTTTCAACTTGTCCGCCATTTCGCGGGGGAGGCGAACGGCCAGTTGGTCAGCCAACGGATCGCTTTCGGGCATGGTTGCCCCCCAGAGAGGCTCGAATGAACTCTCCCCTGCAACACGGTAGCCCCCATCCCCACAGAACGACATCCTTCCTGACCTTTCGTGTGCTTCGTGTATTTCGTGGTTACCACGTTTCTTAAACCACTAAATACACGAATTACACGAAAGACCATTTAGGCCGGGTCGGCCGTTTTACCAGCCAACAGGCTCTGGTTTCGGCTGGTAGGTTAATACGCAGTTACGCCGGCCGGTGGGCTGGCAGGTCATCGCGGTGAATGCAGGGCCGGGCGGCGAGACGCGCCTGACAAGTTACAAACTTGTCCCACGGGACTGGCGGGAAATGGCCAGGTGATCAGCCCCCGGGTCGGCGTTTGCCCGCAGTGCTCCAGCGGGGCCCATTGTTCGCCACAGTGGGACGGATTTTGAACGGAC
>JAFEBR010000301.1 GCA_018242565.1 Planctomycetota bacterium
ACCCCGGCAAATGCGGCTATACCGTTTCGCACCGCGAAAAACCGGGGTTTCAGCGGACGCCGACCGCCGGAAAAAACAGATTCCCGCCGCTGGGAAATCAACGAAATCGGTCGCTTGACACTCTCGAAACCCACAATTACGATGCACCGGACCGCACGCGAAAATTGTCAAAAAACAGCGGCGTATCCCGATTGAAAGGACACTGTAATGGCTCACGTTGTCGCTGAACCTTGTTTTAATTGCAAATACACCGACTGCGTGGTGGTTTGCCCGGTCAACTGCTTCTACGAAGGGGAATCGATGGTCTACATCAACCCCGAAGAATGCATTGACTGCGAAGCTTGTGTTCCGGAATGCCCCGTTGAAGCGATTTTCCACGAAGACAACCTGCCGGGTGAGTGGGCGGACTACAAGGCGTTGAACGCCGAACTGGCCAAGACCTGCCCGCAGATCACCGAAAAGAAAGAGCCCCTCGCCGGCAGCTAATGCCCGCGAACACAGGCGGAACGTCTTTACGATCGGGTACGCGTTCAGCCAGCGATCTGTGATCAGCCTTGGTGTTGAGAGCAATCGCCTCATCTGTCGACCTGTGGCCCCTGCCCGCTTCCGCGGCGCAGGGGCTTTTTTGTGACTATTTGCGGGACACGGCTGTCGAATCGGGCCCCAGGTACTTATCCCAAGGTACCTGTTTCGTATTCTTCGAGTCGGCCTTTTCATCCCAGTGGGTAATGGTCGACTTATCCAGTCCGTTAAGCTGCCAGCCATATTTGTGGTCGGCTCGGAAGTGCAGCTCTTTCGGCGTTTTGGTATGTGTGTGCAGCGTCACCGAAACCGGCAACAAATTGCGCTTGCGCAGCTCATCGTTCACCGCAATTCGGACATCCGGCATCATCGCCTGCCGCCGTGAGATGAAGCTCAATCGCGCGGCCCAATCCGCGTAGTCGAGATACGCTTTGACCAGCTCCGGTCGTGCCTGTGCACATTCCACATGGTATTCCACCAGGGGGTTGGTCAGGACGAGTGTCGGGGATTGCTCATGGGGCGTGAATTTCACCTGAAATTCCGGTTTGAGCTGGAACCGATAGAAGGCCAGCGTATCCGCCGAGCCACCTTTTTTCGCGGCGTTTTCGAGGTAGCTCATCAGGCTCGCGCGATCATCGATCAGATGATCCGTGATCTCGGCGAACTTGATCGAGGTCTTCAGATTGCGGCTGGCATCGATGACAAGAATCCGCTCGTGCGCAGGCTCGAAGATCGTCATGACGTTTTCGCCACGATTGTGATCGTACACCCGTCCCGCATGAAACAGCGATTCGGCCGCTCCGACAGCGACACGTTTGCCATTTTTACCAGGCGCTTTGAGATCGTAAATCTGGGTATCGACGTGAAAGTCCTGGGCAACGGCCAAAGAGGCGCAGAGCCACAGGCACGCGATTCCGGCCAGACCGGAAACCGGTTTGTGGAGCATGGCGTGAAAACCGAATTGTCGTAGGGTATTGAGAGACTAGAGGGGCGGGCTATATACCCGTCCGAGGAATACGCTGCAAGGTGAGTTTCACGTTTTTTCAGCCCGGACGTGCAGGTACCACACGGAACTGCGACAAACTGCCGGCGGGCTGGTCTGCATTCCTCTGGAATCTGTGTGGGTGGCTACCGACCGGAAGCGTCACCCAGAGCGAGGCGCAGTGCGGTCAGGCCGATTTCCGCCACTTGCCGGGGTGCAATTTGCCAGAACTGTGGATTCGTCAATTCGAGCGAAATCGCCCCGCGATAACCGATGTCGCGTAATGCGTCGAATACGAGCCGCAGACGAAAGTCTCCATCCCCTGGCAGGATGCGATCACTGTCGCCCGCCAGTTCCCGTGGTCGGTCTGCGACATCCGCCACCTGTACGTGAAACAGATTGTCTGCCGTAAGATGCGCCAGGTCTTCGAACTTGCTGGGCCCCACAAAAAAATGAAAGAGGTCCAGGCAAATGCCGACGTTGGCCAATCCCACCGATTGGACCAGCATCACTGCCGTTTCCAGGTTGTTGACGAACGTATTACGTGCCTGAAACTCCAGTGCCAGCTTCACGCCGTGGCGTGCAGCGGCCTCACCCGCCTGCCGCAAAGACACCTGGGCCCGCTCAATATCGGTCTGGCTGAACGGTCCCAGAAAATCGGCGACGACCACCAGCACCGGAACCTGTAATGACTGGCACAATTCGAGCCGACGCTGAAACTGCTCCCAGGCCAGGCGGCGTGATTCCCCCTGCGAGACCAGTAGCCCCCCCTGAAAGGACGCGGCGGCCAATTTCAAGCCGCGCTCCTCGGCCCGTGCCTTCACGTCAGCCGGGGTGTGGTCCGTCAGGTACTCTTCAACCTTCGTCAGCCACAGTTCAATGGCCCCACCCGCCGCATCGGCACAACCATCGAAATCGTCTTCCAGCGACGCCGCCAGCGAACAGACCTGAGAAACACAGGGAAACATGGGTCACGATCAAATTTAGAATCTGAAACAGCGCGCGGTCCGGAGCGGGAAGCGGCATGCGTCTCCCGCTCGAGCGAACGCATCAACCTCGCAACTTCGCTGCAATTTCATCCACGACCTTGTTCACCGGCGCACGCCATTGCTGCAGCGAATCGCGGTCGCGAATCGTGACCGTCTGGTCCTGCAGGGTTTGACCGTCGACGGTGATGCACCAGGGCGTTCCGATTTCATCCTGTCGACGATAGCGCTTGCCGATCGCAGCCTGCTGATCGAAGTACGCGGGAATCCCGGCCGCCTTGAACTCACGGTAAAGATTCAGGCCGACCTCCGGCATCCCGTCCTTTTTCACTAACGGCAGAATGGCCACCTTGATCGGGGCCAGTTTCGGGTGGAATTTCATCAGGATCCGTTCCTGCAATTCCCCTTTTTCATCCGGCTGACGATCTTCGGTATAGGCTTCGCAGATGAAGGCCAAAGTCGCCCGGTCGGCCCCCGCAGCCGGTTCGATCACGTGCGGAATAAACCGCTCACGGGTCTGATCATCGAAGTAGCTGAGGTCTTTGCCCGATCCAGGGTGCCGAGGCTTTCCATCGGGACCTTGTTCGACCACCAGTTGCCCCGCGTCATTCTTGACGAGCTTGCCTTCCATGTGAGAACGCAGGTCGAAATCGCCACGATGGGCAATCCCTTCCAACTCGCCGAATTCCCCTGCCTCCAGGAACGGGAACGCATATTCGACGTCAGCTGTACCCACCGAATAGTGACTCAGCTCGTCTTTGGCATGGTCTCGCAGTTGCAACTTTTCACTGGACAGTCCGAGCTTCAAGTACCAGGCATAACGACGATCACGCCAGTACTTGTACCACTCGTAAGACTGCGACGGATGACAGAAGAATTCCATTTCCATTTGCTCGAATTCACGCGACCGAAACGTGAAGTTCCGGGGAGTGATTTCGTTACGAAAGCTCTTGCCCGCCTGGGCAATCCCGAAGGGGACCTTCACACGCGTCGTATCGACGACGTTCTTGAAATTAACGAACATGCCTTGAGCGGTCTCAGGACGCATAAACGCCACGTCCTCTGCGCCACCCAGCGCCCCGAGCGTCGTCTTGAACATCAGGTTGAATTCGCGTGGCTCAGTGAGCTGACATTTATCGTGTTCACCCGGGTGCTTGCTGGGCTTCAGCGGGCATTCGCTCGATTTGACATGGTCGACACGGAACCGCGCGTTGCAGGCCTTGCAGTCGACCATGAAGTCATGAAACAGGTCGTAATGCCCCGAACATTTCCATACCTGCGGGTGCATGATGATCGAGCAATCCAGTCCCACCATCGAAAACGACTGTGGGGCTCCCGGTGGCACAGAGAACTCGTCGTGCATGGTGATCATGTCGCGCCACCAGGCATCCTTCACGTTGCGTTTCAGCTCAACGCCCAGCGGACCGTAGTCCCAGAAGCCATTCAAGCCGCCGTAGATTTCTGAAGATTGAAAGATAAACCCGCGCCGCTTGCACAGCGCGACGATTTTTTCCATTTGATTTTCCATAAGATCCCTGGCTTACCGCCAGCCGCCTGTCCTGATTGATCAAAACTGAAACAAAACTGAAACTGTAATTGGTCCGTAACATTCTAACAGAACGGCTGGCCGGGCCGTGTCCCTCACGTCCTGTTGGGTAAGCGATTCACCCCGCTGGCAGTCCCGTGGGACGGATCTCCCAGTTTTTGACACACAACTCGGGGACGATCGGGAACTGGTCGGCGAGGGCACACAAGGCAATGTCGGCTTCGAGTCCGCAATCAAGCAGGTTGCGTCCCCCGAGACTTGACCGAAACACGGCCAGAGCCTCCTCGTAGCTCTGCCCCTGTGAGCGATAGAGATGCAGCGCCAATTGGGTGGCATCATCACGCAAATCATAGCCGGTTCCCGTGCCCGCCAGACGCTGCACGATTCCCCCGGCACACAACACATCTTCCAGAGTAATCCGGCGATCAGTGCCTGCACAGACGAGATGAATGGCCGCGACTTCGGCGGCCAGCGTGCGGGCCACGGCCTCCAGATTCAGCAACGCCCCCACCAGCACGCGACGTGCCTGCCGAGCCCGAATCAGGGCCCGCGTACCATTCGTGGTCGTAAAGACAATCGTTCGCCCGGCGACCTGGTCAGTCGCATATTCCGCCGGAGAATTCCCCAGATCAAAGCCCGAAATCCGCAATCCCCCGCGTTCGCCCCCGAGCA
>JAFEBR010000302.1 GCA_018242565.1 Planctomycetota bacterium
AAGCCGCGGGGGCACGTTGCTCAACGGCACACGCATCATCGCGTCTGCCGAATTGCACGACGGCGATCGAGTTCGCCTCGCGAACGTAATTTTGACAGCCGAATACTCTGATTTATCACTGATTATTGAAGAGCACCGCGGCATCACCTACATCGGCGTACGTCCAGGACTGTTTGACCTGATCGATGCGAACTCAGAGACCAACCCGCTGCACGACGAAAGCCTGCATGAATTGGAATGTCGTCGGCCGATTCCACCAACGCATACCATTCTCGATGTCACACGGTCAGGTTTTCTCCACACGCATGCAGCGCTGTTGGTCAGTGCCATGATTCAGACACTGCGGCATCCCGACCACTGCCTGACACTGGTCGGTGCTCAGGAGTTCGCTGCGTTGTGGCGGAGTCAACACCCAGATTTCCCCACCGTGTTCAACTCCGTAGGCGAAGCCGCGGACCATATCCGAAAATCTTGAGCCAGGTGCCTCCCAGCGACCTGAGCAACTGATGATGATCATTCACCTGTAATCATCGCCCCCAGCACTTCGAAAGCGCGGTCAGAATGTGGCGGCGACGCGGCTTGAAACTCGGCGGAATCGTCGCTCTGGGGTGCCTGGTCGCCTGGGCCTGCGGGAGTTTCACGCGTCCCTCCACCGCCCCCGCACCAACAACACCAAAACCGGCCGCCGTGCAGAATCCGTTTCTGCCGGACGATGTTCCAGACACAGGCTGGCCGTTTGTGCGCGGCCCCCGGTTTGACGGCCACTCCCCCGAAATTCATCTAGCCGAGGGGTGGCCCGAATCCGGGCCGCCTGTACTCTGGCATCGCTCGCTGGGCCAGGGATACTCGTCGTTTGTCGCCTCGGCGGACCGGGTCTTCACGCAATATCAAACGCTGTCGGGCCAGTACGTGGCGTGCCTCGCGGCCGATACGGGTGAGCCCCTCTGGGAATACCACTACGACTGGCCGTTTGAAGCTGCGGGATTGTATCCCGGTCCCCGCGCTACCCCCACGCTTGCCAATGATCGCATCTATTTTGCGTCTCCCGTGGGACTGGTGGGGTGCCTCTCGTGGGAGGGGCAACTGCTCTGGCAGGTGGATGTACGGAAGACATTTAACGGCAAGGGGACGGAATTCGGCTATTCGTGCTCCCCCACAGTGATCGATGATCTGGTTCTGCTGCCGGTGGGTGGACAAGGGGCCTCGCTGGTCGCGCTCGACGCGACAGATGGCACCACACGCTGGACCTCTGGAGACGCCCCGGCCAGCTACGTGCCCGCCTATCCTGTGGAAATCCAGGGGCGGAAATTGATCATCGGTTACCTGCAGAATACGCTCACCTGCTTTGACCAGTCGGCAGGTGAGCAAATTTGGCGCATGGAACTTTCGAATGGCTATGACGAGCACGCCGCCTGGCCGATCCTGGTCGACGGAAAACTGTGGATCAGCGCTCCCTTCAAATCGGGATCGAGACTGTTGGACCTGACCGAGACGTCCCCCGAGCCGGCCACGATCTGGCGGTCGCTCCAGTTGTCGAACGATGTTTTTTCGAGCATCTACACACAACAGGCATTGTTCGGGTTTGATCTGCGCGACGTGCAGGCCAAGCTGCATCGTCCCTCGCGGGGCATTTTTCGCTGTCTCGATTTCGCCACCGGCGAGAGCCTGTGGGAGTCGGCCGAGACGGGCCATTGTTCGGTGCTGGCCGCCGATGGCAAGCTGTTTCTGTTCAACGATCAGGGAGACTTGATCGTGGCCCGCGCGTCGCGCGAGCGCTACACCGAACTGGCACGCTGTGCGCTTTTGCCGGGGGAAATCGGCTGGAGCGCCCCGGCCCTGCACCGGGGCCGGTTGTATGTCCGAAACCAGAAATTCGCAGCCTGTGTCTACGTCGGCGAGCCAGCCCGGTTTCAGTCGGCGACTCCTGACCGACACATCACGATTGCCGACATTCCCCGCCAGAGGTACTACGACCTGGCGGCCTGGATGGGAGTTGAACCGGAATATGCCATGGATGCCCCGAGCCGGGCCTGGTTGAAACACTGGTTTTTGGTCGGACTGGCCCTGCTGGCGCTGGCCCGCCTGCCGGCTCTCTTGATGACTGCGTGCTGGCCGCGCCTGGCACCGGTAACGCGGGCGTGCCCCGATCTCCGCCCGCTGACCTGGATCTGCGGTGTCGTGCTGGGTGGCTGCGCGATGCCGGTCTTGAGTCGCTGGAGGGGGGAATTCGTCTTCACCTGGCCTGTGGTGCTGTTCGTGGCCTTCGACGCCGCGGTCAGCCATCTGCAATGGGACCGCACGGCGACGCGTACACGCGCGGCCGCCTGGCGCGAGAAAATCGTCATTGGCCTGTTCATTGCGATCTGCCTGGGTTACTTCGCACTGTGCCGTCGCCTGAGCCTGGCGTTTGAATGGGTGTTTCTGGCGGGCTTTCCCGCGGCACTTCCGGCCTTGCTCATCCGGCACTGGCTGTACACGAGCCAGCGGCGGTCGTTCCTGCTTTCGGCTCTGCTGACGGTAATTGGCTTTGCCGGTTTCTACTGGAGTGCCGTGGCGCTCCTCTGGTGGAAATACCCACCGGTGGAATAGCGTCATCGGGCGTTCGGTTCGCATGGCGATTCTCTGCGGGATCAGCGGTTCAAGAAAATTCTTCGAAACCCGACGGATTTCCTGTAACCCACCACGGGACTCGAGCATTTAAGACAATGACGTAACACCACTAACCAATCTCTGGTCCCTGCTTCGAGGTATCTCATGTCGACTTCCATGCGTCTCTTGCTGGTTGCTTTCGCACTCACCGTGTCACTGTTGCCTGAATCCAACGCAATGGCCGCTGGCAAACCCCAACCGAAACGTATCGATCGTCGGATGGCCCCCATCTCACGCACTTCGGTGTATTACGGTTACGGCTTTGCTCCGTACGTGTACTACAACACTTATGGCTTCGGGGGCATCCAGGGGGCGCCGAATGCTTCTCCGCTGCGATACGGCACAGACGAGGCCTCGTACGGAACGTCTGGATTCGAATACGGGTCGTCCGGATTCGGTTTCTAAAGCATCCGATAAATACACACCTGACCACAGTCGAACGCCACCGCGAACTCATTCGGATTGGGTGGACACAACACACCCAGGACGGCGGAATTGTCCCAGTTCCAATCGCCACGATTGACGAGTCGCAACGGGGGTTGCCTGGCCTCATACACCAGGCCTCCCCCAGTACCGGCCACGACCAATTGCCCCGTTCGCAGGAACGCCGCGGACGGCCGTTCCAGATCGCGGGCAAACCATTCCCAGTCCTGTTCGGACTGATCCCCCCAGGCCAACTGTCCTCCCTGCTCGTACGTCACGGCCACTTGCGGCTGCGTTTGAGTCTGAGTCTCGGGAACTGCCAGACCTTGAATCAGCCCCGGCAGGACCAACGATTCCTGTCCCCCTTTTTCCTGAAAAATCAGCAGATGATTCTGGTGTCCGATGTACACGCGGGGAAAGCGGACCTGCAGGTGCACACGCGACTTGCCTGGCACGAGATCGAGATGCTGCGGCAATTCAATGAGTTGCGACGCGACCGGACGGTGATTCGAGTTGTAAGCTGTCAGCCCTAACCCGCCAGCCGACTGATTCAATGTCCAGGCCAGGTACGAGGCATGCGTGATCGCCAGTGTCGCCGCCGTCGCCCACGGAGGCGATCCGGCCAGGAGCTTGTGTGCATGCTGCGAGTCGGTCCCCAGAACCTGTTGAGGGACAGGCGCGGCTCCCGACAAATGCACGTGGACCGGATGCAACTCCTGTAAATCGAGAGACAACAGCAGGGCCGCAGCCTCTTCCTGACTATTGAGCGGCCATGACTGCACTTGAAAGGGTGCTGCAGAACCGGCCACATCCCATTGTGCCAAAGCCACGCACAGCTTGTGGCGTGCGAGTCCCGCCGCACAGAAATACGATTTTGAAGCCCGAAAGATCGACCAGTCACAGCCACTCGGCAACTGAATCGACCGCACGAGTTCGATGCCACGAGTGCGCTGGCCCAGAGGCGAAGAGCATTTCGCTGCCAACGACTGTTTCAGCTCGCGAAAACGACGCTGCACCTGTTCCTGGTAATGTCGGCAATCTCGATCGAGCAGGCGATCTTCGGGAACCAGTTTCGCCACGACCGCAAGCAAATTGGACTGCTCTGCCGGATCCCCCTGGTCAACACGGTGGGAGGCCACTCGAATGACCGCATCGTGGGCGGCCTGCCGGATCGATTCTTCCGGATATTCGTGCGCCACGCGCCCAATGACGTCGATCCCACTGCTGGGGGGATAGATGGGAACATCGCCAACCACAAAGCGTTGCAGCAGGTTTCGGGCGGTCGCGTGCTGTCCCAATTCGGCACTCAAACGAAACGCTTCGTCGATGCAAAGGGCGTGCTGCGACGACCCCCAACCGCGTTCCTGCAGCAATTGCAAGGCCGCTTCAGGCACTTGTAACTTCGTCTCAAGCAGGCGGGCGGCCCCCAGAAAGTCGAGGCGCAGCAGATGTTGCTCAATCGCCACGCGATAACAGCGTGCGGCTGTTTCCATCTGATCAAAACGGGTGGCCAGATCACCGGCCTGCTCATACTCTTCCAGTTTCTCATACAAAGCCAGCGCCTCGACCCACAGTCCGGCGAGACCGAGGCAGCGGGCGGCTTCGAGGGGGCGAAGAAGCTTATCGCGATACAACACCGCGGCCTCCTGATAATAACGCCCGGCCTCAAGGGCCCCCGCGGCGGCCGGCAGGTCCCCCAGCAGTTCCGCGAAGATATACGCCGCCCGACGATATCGGTTCAGATGCAATTCGCGCTCAGCCAGGCGGCGATACTCCTGGAGCAGGCGGTAGGTGTATTCCGGGGGCAACCACCAATAGTCTGCACGTCCGCCTCCGGCCAGGCGCCCCAGATTAAAATTCACATCGCGGGGATGGAGTCTGCCCGACGGAGAGCCACGGCCGCGCCTTTCGCCGGCGGCATCTCCGAAGGGAATTGCGTAACGCAGTCCTTCATCGGGGTTCGTGGCCAGCATTTCCAGCAACCGCTCGACTTCTTTCAGACGCTTCGCATGCAGGCCTTTTTCGATCGCGCCGGACGCCCGATCTTTCCAGGATTCCAGCCTCGAACTGACCGCGTTCAGCAGCGGGCCGAACACACGGCCCAGCCAACGACTCAGCCACCCCGGTTTCCCCTGACTTTCCAGGGTCGAGAAGCCCCTGGATTCCCCACATCCGTCGGCAACTTCTCCGGCCCCTGGGCTGAAGATCAGACTCAGCCCCAGCCGCGCGACCTGCGTAACCAGCCACCCACTGAAACCGATCGTGGCCAACGCCAGTCCCCCGCTCCAGGCCGCCAGCATTGCCAAGCGGGACTCATTTGGCGGAGGGGGAAGATCGGACAGGTTCGCGGCCTGTGTGCCAATGTCTTCCCGCCCCTCCTCCAGAATTTGAGCCACGGTGGGGGCGAAAGCCGGCGTCAGCGACCGCAGCCGATCATTGACCACGATACCGGGCCGGGCCCGGGTCCAGTCCGCCTCGCGCGGCTCCGGCCAACTCAGAAAATCGGTCACCGGGTGCCGGTCATGCGGTTCAATACCGATCAACCCGACGGACGGATGCCAGACCAGCAGCGACAGTTCCGCATCCAGCAGGTGCACCAATTCCGCCTCGCTGACGGCCGGAGTCAACGTCGCTTCCACCGGCAAATACAGCTTTCCCGCCAGACAACCATACGGCACAGCACGGGCCGATACCGCGGGGCGATCTGCATCTCCCACCAGCACCAGGGCCCCAATCGGCGTTCGGTTCGCCACGGATGTCGGCACCGGACAGATCGCCACCTGCCGCATGGGAATGCCCCAGTCACCGATTTCGTGCCACCAGTCGACCGGCGCGCAGCCCGGCACAAACCAGGCCTTGGGCTTGCGAACCGGATCGCGGTGGTACTGCAGCGTGATGGCAAATTGACTCATGACAGCCGCCTGAGAAAGGGTTGAATCAACGTTTCGAAGATGACTGCGGGCTCGGTTCGCGAGACATCGCCCAGGAAATAGGGGTCCCCCCAGACTCGTCCATCCGCGCACCAACCCGTAAAGGTCTTTTCCGCCAGCACCAGCGAAAACTCAGGAACGGACGGATCGGATGACTGAAAATGCAACAGCCCCCGCGAATCGAGGCAGATCCGACTCTGGTCCGGGAACTGAGTATCCGCCAGTCGATAACCCGTCCCGCGCGGAGCCGCCAGGTCTTCGAATGCTCGCAAAGCGGCGAGCGACCCGAC
>JAFEBR010000303.1 GCA_018242565.1 Planctomycetota bacterium
ATATTCGCAGTTGCGGCGGTGGTTTTGCTGGGTGCCGTGGCCACTCAGGCCGGTGAAATCGACTTTATCGAAGATTTCGTGCTGGCTCCGGATCGGGCGGTGCCGCTGAAGCAACTCATTCCGGGGACTGAGCCGTACTATTACTATCACTGCCTGCATTTCCAGAACACCGAGCAGTTCGACAAAGTCGAGGAAATGCTGACGGCCTGGGTGCAGCGACTGGGAGAGCAGGGGCGGGTCTGGGAAATCCGCACCCGGCAGGCCTTGCTGACCTACGAAAAGAATCCGCAGAAGTCGCTGGAGTATCTGCGGAATCGAATGGGGCTGCAGTTCAATCATCAGCAGGAAGTCTTAGGGAAAGAACCCGACTTGCCGACGGCGTTCGACCAGGCGCAGATTTCCCGGCAGCGCTTGTTTGAACGGGCCGCGCCGCATGTCGATGATCTGGGCCAGTTCGAGGATTCGGCCCTGGAATGGCTGGCTGGCGAGAAGTTGTCGCCGTTGCGTCGGCGGCAGTTGTTGCAGCGGTTGCCTCGGCCCGATGTGACGGGGTTGCCGGGCATGGTCGTGGCGGATCTGAACTTCAAAGACTCCGCAGGCTTTGGCTCGCTGCCCATCCACAAGCAGTTGACGCTGGCGCAACTGGACGAGTGCCTGAAGCTCAAGCCGGACCTGTTGAACCAGGGGCACTTCGTGGAAGCGATGTTGCTGAAACTGCAGCCGGCTCCGGATGACGACTGGCGTCATGATTCACGCCTGCTGGCTGCGAATCTGGACCGCCTGTGGGCGTTTGTGCAGAAGCTTGCGCCGGCGCACAACGCGCTCAAGGCGCATGTGCTGTACCATCGACTCGTGCTCGACCGGCAGTTGGGAAAATACGACCGCGAGCGGTTCCTCACGTATCTCAAGCTGCCTCGGCCGATGCCGTACGTGGCTCAAAAGTTTCTGGAGCGCGAAGAGGTGCGGCGGTTTATGGCCGACTTGAATGCGAACTTCGCACCGCTCACGTCGTTGCCTGCGGTCGGAAATGACGAAGAGGTGGTCCGCAGTTATCTGGCTTCGTACTTCGTGGAAGCGACGGGGTACGCCGAGTTCGAGCCTTACATCCGCGATGATTACCTCAAGCACCTGTTCGCCGAGACGAAAATCGTCAATGGTCTCGGGGAACCCGAGCAATGGGCGTCGCAGCTGCCGCCGGAGCTGTTTCAGCAACTGAAGCAGCGGGTCGATATCGACTTTGCCTTTACGAATGCGCAGACGTTTAAGGCGGAAGAGCCTGTGCGGCTCGATCTGTTCACGAAGAACGTGGGCACGCTGATCGTGAAGGTGTTTGAAATCAACACGGCGAATTATTACCGGCAGCAACTGCAAGAGGTAAATACCGACATCAATCTCGACGGGCTGGTGGCCAACGAAGAGCAGACCTTCACGTACAACGAACCGGCGCTGCGGCGGATGGCGCGGCATTTCGAGTTCCCGAAGTTGAACAAGACGGGCGTGTATGTGATTGACTTCATCGGCAACGGCCGCAGCAGCCGGGCGCTGGTGCGGAAAGGGCGGCTGCGGCAGGTGGTGCGGACCGGCCCGGCCGGGCAGGTCTTCACCGTGCTGGATGAACAGAATGCGGTGGTGAAGGAGGCGTCGATCTGGCTGGGGGGACGCGATTATCGGGCCGACAAGGATGGGCAAATCACTGTGCCGTTCAGCACGGCGCCGGGCCGGCAGCCGATCGTGCTGCAGCAGGGGGACTTTGCCTGCCTCGATCATTTCGAACACCTCGGGGAAGCGTACCAGTTACAGGCGGGGATTTACGTCGATCGCGAATCACTGCTGCAGCGGAAGAAAGCTGAAGTGGTGGTCCGGCCCAGCCTGACACTGAATGGGAGACAGGTATCGCTGAAGCTGCTTGAAGAGGTGAAGCTGGTGATTACCTCGACCGATCACAGTGGCGTCGCGACGTCGGTCGAGGCGGCGAATTTCGCTTTGTCGGAAGACCAGGAGACAGTTCATGAATTTCAAGTTCCGGCACGCCTGGCCGCGATCAGTTTCAGTCTGCAGGGCAAGGTCAAGAACCTGAGCCTGGGGGGACAGAAACAAGACCTGGCGGTGGCTGAAACGGTGACGCTGAATGAAATCGACAAGACCGAACGCATTACCGATCTGCACCTGGCGAAGTTCGGCGGTCAGTACGTGTTGGAAGTTCTGGGGCGGACGGGCGAGGCCAAGCCTTCGCGACCGGTGCAGGTGACGTTGAAGCATCGCGATTTCAAAGATGTGGTTCACGCCACGCTGAAGAGCGATGCGCGGGGCCGGGTCGTACTGGGGCCGCTCGCCGACATCGTCTCGCTCACCGTCTCGGGGCCCGAGGTGCAGGAACACACCTGGTCGCTCGTCGGCGATCGCCATACGTATCCGCAATCGCTGCATGGCCGGGTGGGTGAAGTGCTGACGCTCCCCTTCCTGCCGAAGAATCCCGCGGCGGCAGGCGATCTGCGGGGCGAGGTCTCGCTGCTGGAATTGCGGGGATCCACCTATGTCGCCGACCGGTTGAAGCACGTCAGTGTGGACCGCGGGTTACTGGAGATCAAAGATCTGCCCGCGGGGGACTATGAGCTGACGTTGAAGTCGAGTCAGACGCGGGTCGTGGTGCGGGTCGCGCCGGGCGCGACAGTGCGAGGTTATGTGCTGGGGCCGCAGCGGCAACTCGAAGTCCGGCCACTGGCGCCGCCACAGATTGAGTCGATTGACGTGCAGGCGGAACAGGTCACGATCCGGCTGCGGAATGTCTCGCGCTGGACGCGGGTGCATCTGTGGGGAACGCGTTATGTGCCGGCGTATTCGGTGTTTGAGCACTTCGCCAAAGTGCAGGGGGCCGAGGCGAACTGGTTTGTCCCCGGGCGGGCCGAGTCGGCTTATCTGACGGGGCGTAACATTGGTGACGAATACCGGTATATCATTGACCGCAAGTACGCGCGGAAGTTCCCCGGCAACAGCCTGGAGCGTCCGTCGCTGTTGTTGAATCCGTGGGTGGTGCAGTCCACGGAAACGGGGAATCAGCAGGCCCAAACAGGGGACCGGTTCGGTGCCGCGGGGGATGTGGCCGCGGGCATGGCTGCGGGTGGCGGCCTTGCGGGACGTTCGAGTGTGGCTCCGCCGATGGGGTTTGCGAATCTCGACTTTCTGTCGCAGGGGGCGGCTGTCGTGCCGAACCTGGTGCCCGACAAAAATGGTGTGATCACCTTAAAACGAGCCGCGCTGGGGGCGCATCAGCACATCCATGTCGTGGCGGTCGATCCGTACACGACGACCTATCGCAGCGTGACCTTGCCTGAGCCCGAATCGGCATTTCACGATCTGCGGTTGTTGACGGGGCTCGATCCGAAGCAGCATTTCACCCAGCAGAAACTGGTGAGCGTGGTGCCGGGACGCCAGCCGTTTGTGCTGCCGGATATCACCACGAGTAAATTTGAAGCGTACGACAGCCTGGCCCGGGTTTACAAACTGTTCACGACGTTGACACACGATCCGAAGCTGGCCGAGTTTGGTTTCGTGTTGAACTGGCCGCAGTTGAAGCCGGCCGAGAAGCAGGCCCTGTATTCGCAGCACGCCAGCCATGAGTTGAATTTCTTCCTGGCCAAGAAGGATCCAGAATTTTTCCAGCAGGTGATTCGCACCTATCTGGCGAATAAGAAAGACAAGACGTTTCTGGATCACTGGCTGTTGGAGGACGATCTGCGGGCGTACCTGTTGCCATGGAATCACGGCCGGTTGAATACGGTCGAGCAGATTCTCCTGGCTCAGCGGATCGAGGGGGAACGGGCCGCGACGGCGCGGCATGTGGCCGATCAACTGTCGCTGCTGCCGCCGCAGGTCGAGCAGACCATTCACCTGTTTGACACCGCCGTGAAGGGGAGTGCGCTGGACGCGTCGGATGAATTTGGTGTGCGGGATGCCACGGCCAAGGAGATGCCGGTCGAGGAATTGCGACAATCGCTCCGCAGAGTGGAAAACAAACCGCAGGCGGCCGATGCGCCGGCACCCGCGCCGGCACC
The DNA here is from genome assembly GCA_018242565.1 of Planctomycetota bacterium. Taxonomy (GTDB): domain Bacteria; phylum Planctomycetota; class Planctomycetia; order Planctomycetales; family Planctomycetaceae; genus JACQFH01. The sequence goes on from JAFEBR010000303.1 coordinate 4,053, forward strand.
GGCGGCCGAATTCGATTCCGCCGGGGGGCTCGGGGGAGGGGGACGGGGTGGTGCGATGCCGCTTGCGAAAAAGAAAGCCGCCGATCGAGCGAAGCAGCTCAGTGAGGCGACTGCAGGGAAGGCGCTGGCCCGCAAGGATGCCGTTGACAAGAGTGCGCGATTCCGACAGGAGCGGGCGCGGGACGAACTGGAAGCGAAAGCCCGGCCGGAGGCGAGCAATGAGTCTATGGGTTGGGAAGACGATCTGGGACTTCGGGATGAGAGCCGGGCCCTGTATCGAAAACTCGACAAGACGCTGGAGTGGGCCGAGAACAACTATCACCACCTGGTGATTCAGCAACAGGTGGCCGGGTTGGTGCCGGTCAGTGCGTTCTGGCGTGATTATGCGCAGCATGCTCCTGGACAGCCCTTTTATTCGAAACACCTGGCGTCGGCGGCCCGGAACTTTCCGGAGATGCTGCTGGCGCTGGCGGTGCTCGATCTCCCCTTTACGGCGGAGAAGCATGAATCGAAGTTTGACGGAGTGCAGATGACGCTGACGCCGGGAAGTGCGATGGTGGTGTATCATGAAGAGATCCGACCGGCGAAACCGGCTGCCGCCCCGGTTCCGATTCTCGTCAGTCAGAATTTCTTCAAGCAGGGGGATCGCCAGCGACAGGAGAATGGCGAAACGGTCGACAAGTATGTGACCGACGAGTTCGTGATTCACACGGTCTACGGCTGTCAGGTGGTGGTGACGAATCCCACGTCAGCCCGCCAGCGACTGAGTGTGCTGTTGCAGATTCCCAACGGGGCGATTCCCGTGTTGAACGGCGAATTCACCCGGACGGTGCACCTGACGCTGGAACCGTATCACACGCAGACGCTGGATTATCACTTTTACTTTCCGGCGGCGGGAGACTTCACGCATTACCCGGTGCACGTCGCCCGGAACGAAGAGTTGATTGCCTTTGCGCCGCCGCTGACCTGCCATGTCGTGGACAAGCCCTCGAAACTCGACACCGAATCGTGGGACTATGTCTCGCAGTTCGGCACCGAAGACGAAGTGATCAAGTTCCTCGAGACGCACAACATTCAGGGGTTGAACCTTGAGAAGGTGGCGTTCCGGGTGCGCGAAGCGAAGTTCTTCGAGCGGGTGACAAAACTGCTTTCGCAGCGGCATGTGTATCAGCACACGTTATGGTCGTATGCGTTAATGCACAACGTGGCGCCGGCGGTCCGCGAGTTTCTGCAGGCGGCCGACGGAATCGTCAATGAAGTGGGGGGGCGAATTACGAGTCCGCTGCTCACGGTCGACCCGGTGGCGCGACACGCGTACGAACATCTGGAGTACAAACCGCTGGTCAATGCCCGCGTGCATGCGCTGGGGCAGCGGCGACAGATCGTCAACAACCGGTTCTTTGAGCAGTATCACCGGTTGCTCAAGCAACTGGGCTACCAGCGAAATCTGGGAGACGACGATCTGCTGGCGGTGACGTATTACCTGCTGCTGCAGGATCGGATCGAAGAGGCGCAGGGGACGTTCGCCAAGGTCAACGTCAACAAGCTCGCGACGCGACTGCAGTACGATTATTTCACGGCGTACTTTGACTTCTTTACGGGAGATCCACAGCGGGCGCGGGCGATTGCCACCCAGTATGCGGAGTACCCGGTGGACCGCTGGCGCGCGGCATTTGCGGCGATCACGGCGCAACTGGACGAAGCGGCCGGCCAGGGGGCCAAGGTGGCCGACGAAAAGGATCGTCAGCAGCAGCAGACCCGCCTGGCGGCGACCGAACCGAATTTCGATTTTCAGGTCGAAGCCCGGCAGGTGACGCTCAATTTCCAGAACCTGGAATCGGTGCGCGTCAATTACTACCTGATGGATGTCGAGTTGCTGTTCAGTCGGAATCCGTTTGTGCAGCAGTTCAGCGGGCAGTTCAGTTCGATCCGTCCGAATCACTCGGCGACCGTGGCGCTGAAACCGGCCGGGGAGGCGGGCAAGCCGGCGGGCGGGACGATGCAGATTCCGCTGCCGGCGGAACTGCAGAACAAGAACGTGCTGGTCGAAATCACCGGTGGCGGACGAACCAAGACGCAGGCGTATTATTCGCACTCGCTGTCGGTGCAGGTGATCGAGAACTATGGGCAGGTGCGGGTGGTGCATGCCCAGACGGCCAAGCCGGTGACGAAGGCGTACGTCAAAGTGTATGCCCAGTTGCCCGGTGGCGAGGTCCGGTTCTACAAGGATGGCTACACCGACATCCGCGGCCGGTTTGATTATTCGTCGCTCAACACGAATGAAATTGACGCCGTGCAGAAGTTCTCGGTGTTGATTTTGAGCGAGGAATTCGGGGCCGTGGTCCGCGAGGCGCAGCCGCCGAAACAGTGAGGGAGGGGGAGGCCGTGTGGGCGGAAAGGGTGAAGGGTGAAGGCCGGTCACACGCGGCTTGGGGCATCCCCGGCGATTATCTCTGACCTAATTCGACGGACCGGCGGGTGGCGGCTTCGACGGCGTTCATCAGGCTGGCACGCAGGCCGCCGCGTTCGAGTTCGTGCAGGCCGGCGATTGTTGTGCCCCCCGGGCTGGCGACGGCGTCTTTCAGGGCGGCCGGGTGCTGGCCTGATTCCAGGACCATTTTCGCCGTCCCCAGCACGGTCTGGGCGGCGAGCTTCAACGCCGTGTCGCGGGGCAGGCCCATGCGAACGCCTCCGTCGGCGAGGGCTTCGATGATCACACACACATACGCCGGTCCGCTGCCCGAGAGACCGGTCACGGCATCCAGCAGCGGTTCGGCGGTTTCGAACGACAGGCCCACGGCGTTGAGCATGCCGGCAACGGTGGCGGCGTCATCGCGGGTGGCGGCGCCACCCAGGCAATAAGCCGACGCCGAGGCGTTCACCAGGCAGGGAGTGTTGGGCATCACACGCACCAGCCGGGCCGAAGCTCCCAGGATCGCGGTCATGGTGGCGAGGGGAATACCGGCGGCGATGGAGACGATCAGGTGTTGGGGGCCGGTGTGGGGCTTCAGTTGTTCGAGCACCGGGCGAAAGTGCTGGGGCTTCACCGCCAGGACCAGAACATCGCTCTGGGCGGCGACCTCGACGTTTGTGGCCACGGTCCGGGCTGCAGTGTCTTGCGTGAAGCTGTCGCGGGCTGCCGGCAAAACGTCGCTGGCGACGATGCGGTCGGGCGTTGTGAATCCGCTGTGGCACAATCCGCGCGCCAGAGCCGTGGCCATTTTTCCGGCGCCGATGAACCCGACTCGCAATGGTGCTGTGTGTGCTGACATGCCTGACGTCTCGCTTTCCGTGAGTTTTCCGCCGTGTCACCGGGGTAGTCGATGTGTGGCGATTGCTGCGGGGCGGGGCCCGCGCGGGTCCTTTTCTGGTCAATTTTGCAGGTCCCTAAGTTATCGCACGACTGAGAGGGCTGCCA
>JAFEBR010000304.1 GCA_018242565.1 Planctomycetota bacterium
CGAGATATCGCTCAACCGCGAGCGAATGGTTTTCAACCGGGATGCATCCCCGCGAATCGTATTCAATTCCACCTCGGTTGGCTCGGCGACCTGGCCCTCGGGCGTTTTGCGAACCGGACAAACTGTCAGCCAGCGTTGTTCTACTTTCTCCTGCTCTACTTTCTCCTGCTCTCTGCGGCCCCGCCGCAGTGGCGGACGACCCGATTCATCACATGGACAATCGCGATTTCGCTGGGGGAGAACACTTCGCCACGCGGCAAGCGAGCCATTACGGCCTCCAATCATCAGTTCGGCCACAGAACGCCAACCCGCTTGTTGCCCCAAGGAGCGTTACTGTACGAGACGCACTACTGTTCAAAATGATACACGTTTGCCGAATATTTGCAACCGTGTCGCCTCACGGTGGTGTGTCCCCAGGTTCTCGGAGCCAAGGTGACTGGCTAAGTCTTGGCTTGTGCGACTCTTGTCCCGGCGCGCCGGGACGACCTTTCTCCAGCTTTTACCGACGCACCTGTGTCCCCATTTTTGTGTCACTGAATGGCAAGCTGCGGCATTGTTAACTGGAGCGACTTTTTTGCGCGGTCAGTAATATCGGCCGGTAAACAGACAACGGAAAGGTGTTCCAGTCGGAGCAACGATGGAATTCCCATGTCCGTGATGCGCGTGTCCTGAATGTCTAGCGAGATCAGATTTGGGAGACCCGAAATCAGTTGCAATCCGTCATCCGTAACGGCGGAGCCCCTCACTGACAGGTGAATCAGGCGTTTTAGCGCTGCAAGTTCTTTGAGCCCCTCATCATCGATTCCCCGACCTTCGATCGCGAGGCTACGCAGCCCCAGCATCTTGCCGGCGATAGAGGCGATGCCAATCCCATCTGGGAGATCGACGATCTGAAGTGATTCGAGCCCGTCGATCTCTGCTAACGGATCAAGGTCGGTGACACGGCTGTCGACGTTATAAAGGCCCAACTGCCGAATTGAGCGGGCCGTTCGAAGCGCGGTCCAAGCCGGTGCCGAAAGCCGGGCGTTTTCAATCCGAAGGTCGCCCAATCGAGGGAGCGATGCAATTGCGGAAATACCAGCTTCGGTCATCCGATTGCCAGTCAAATAAAGGCTGCGTAGGTTTTTCAACTTCCCAAGACGCTGAAGACCGACGTCGCTAAATTCAAACGCCCCATTAAACCATTCTAGTGACTTGCAATCCGCCATAGCGTCCGCAAAGTCGTCACCGGACATCTCCGGGACCGATATCTCCACCAAGTTTGTCAGTGAAGACAGATTCCGCAAACCCGCGGCGGTGACCTCTGTATTGGAAACGTCGAGCCGCTCAAGTGACCAGAGTGACCTCAAAACTGCTAACGAGTGATCAGAAACGGGTGTTTCCTTCAAATCCAATTCAGACAAACGTGGCAGTCTTGCGATCGCTTCAATGCCTCGATCAGAAATGCTGCACTTTGTCAGGCTCAATCGTTTGAGACCGACGAGCTCGCCCAAGGTCTCTCCTGTGATTTCGGCATCGAAAAGCCGTAACGAGTGGAGCGATTTCAACCGCCGAAGATGCCTAACACCAGTGTCGGAAATCGCACCGCTGAAGACGTGGAGAGTCTCAAGTCCGGCAACTGCAGCGACCGCTTCGAGAGTTTCGTCGTCGACGCCGCGGCCGCTCAATTTGATGGATCGAATAAATTCGCCGTTTTCGATCAGCCACTGGCGTTCCGACGCCGGCAATGAGCGATCGAGGCCATAGCGGATTTCGGCTTCGATTGCCCTTGAGCTGCCGTCGTGTTTTACGTCCGGCGGAGTTCCTAATGCCGCCCTCCGATGCTCAGGATTGCCATCATCCCGCGCGAAGGCCGGCTCAGGCTGCAGTCCCCCAATTGACAGCACTACGATGAATACGATGAAAACGACCCGCCGCGAGACGGCGGTGTTCGACAGGACGTTCATTTTTGATTCATCCACTCGATAACGGACAAAGTGTTATCACAGTTACGCAAGCATGTCGCGCCGATTACAAAATCGACGTTTATCAGACCGAGCTCAGTGCCCGCCGAAGTTCTCAACTGCGGCAGCGCACGCTACTGCCTCGGCACAGAGCCTTGTCCGAGCTTTGCGATCTGTTCCAAATACGGTCTAAAGGTGTCGTCCGCGTCCTTTGGAGTCAAATTATAATTCTTGTATGTAGCAAGAAAAGTCTTGATAGACGCCTTATCTGCATTCTGCGTCCTAAGGTTTCGGCCGTTCAGGCCGGACCGCATCGTTAGCGGGTACGGGCATCGGCAGTACGATGTTCGCTGCATTATCCCGAAACACGGGGACACAGTTTTCTTTTAGGATACCCGAAAGTCTTCCGGGGGGGCAACCTCTGTATTTATCGGTCAGGCCAATCGGTCCGCCGATTTTCGGGTCCGTGTGGCGCAGTTCTCAGAGGATTCCACCCGGCTTCAACAGACATGATGCGCGGCGGGACGCAATTTGGTTGTGACTGGCCTCGTTCACCGGCGTCGGCTGGACCGTCGGCTGGTCGACGGACGTGAAACGCAGCACAGGAATCGACCGCTACGCGGTGGGTGCCTTACGCGATTCGACCTCTCGATAGAACTGGCGGGTGGCCGACGGGACGTTGTCGCGGTGCTGATGGACCCGGCTGGTGGTGCCGTCGATCGTCGGCGGCGCGCCCGCGATGACGAAAAACCGTCGGCCAAAGTGGGCCACCAGATCACACGAACCTTGGTGATCGAGTTGCAACCGTTCGAGAATCGACTCCGGCGAGGTCGGGAGACCTGCGCCGAACATGGGGTCTGGAATCCGACCTTTCTTCCCCTGCGCCAGTTGGCGGCCGGTCCAATCCATTAACTGCAAGTAATCCCCCAGCGACATCGGCAGAAAGCCCTTGTCGCTGCACCGGGTGCCGGTCTTGCTCAGGACTGGTCCCAGTTCCGCGTCTGGGCGCTGACCCAACGCCACCGGCGCTAGAAATTGATCGGGAGTGACTCGCGCCTCTGACGCTGGTCATGAGTTTTGGCTAACCTCAAAGCACTCGATATTGCCTGGATCCTGCGGTCGGCGGCGACACGTACTCCAGCGAAATACGTGGAGATGGGCGTGTCAGATTAGATCGGATTTACTTCCGGCCCGTCATTCTATCAGACCTTGAGCGGCCGCCAACTCCGAATCGCCCAGATGCATTCAGCACTGGGGCGTCGAGATTCAAGGGATACGGGCCCATCGGCCGGCGTGCGGATTGACCGCCTGCGAAACGCGCATCGCCGACGGTCAGATCGTGCACAGCCGATTTTCGTTGGACCACCAGACTTCGTGCTGGTCGGTGCTCATTCTGCGGCTGGCGGGACGTTTCGGGACGGCGAGGTCTGACAGGGATCTTGGCAGAGTCGCGGGGCGGTTTGATCCGGTGTTGGGAGGGCAGGCGGA
>JAFEBR010000305.1 GCA_018242565.1 Planctomycetota bacterium
ATCTGCGAACCACCGATGACAGCCGTCAGCATCTGCACGGCTTCGATGTCGGCGACCTGACTGCGGACCGTTTGCGTTCCCGCACGCCAGAGTGTCAAGGGGGTCGAGGGAGTTGCAGCAGGCGCGTTTTTCGCCGACGGCGGGGAAGGCTTGCCCGGCCGGGCCCCCTGGGCCGCGGCCCAGCGGGGCACCATCGCCAAAGTCGCCGCCACCAGCCAGGCCAGTGCCGCGCGCTTTTCGACGGTTGTCTGCAATCGTAGAGGTCGATTCATGAACCAGACTCCTGTTTGGGTGCAGGGGGATTGTTCGCCGGGGGCGCCGGCGGAGATTGAAAGACGTTGTCGCGTTCCAGCGGAATCTGGAATCCATCCGCAACACGGGTCATGAAGTGACAACGGCACGACCACCACACGACATCGAGGGCCCGTTCGTGACCGAAGACATGCACCAGTTTCTGAACGTCGGCTTGACCGACTTCCCACGGTGTCAGTGCCTGTTTGCGGGCAAATAAGAAGGCAGCCCGCTCGGCAGCCGGGAAGTCCGACCAGTCATCACCAGCCAGTTTTTCGCAGCGTTCCGCAATTTTCTGGGTATCGAGGCCCGCGACCGCGAGCAGCATTTCGGTATGACCCATTCAGTAGAAACATTGCAGGCTGCGAGTAATCACCCAGAAGAGAGTTTCTTCAAACACCCGATCCTGGTTGGCTTCCCGCCCGAACGTGCGCAGGCATTTGATCCAGGCCGAGCCTAACTGCGGCTGATGCCCCAGGACGACCAGACTCCACTTGATGCGGACCGGGCGATCGGGGGGATAGACCTGCGGGTCGAGTCCCTGCCGAGCCACTTCCCAATCGGGGACACTGACTCGCGATGTTCGCGATCGCTGCGCTTCCATGCGATCCTGCAACTGGCCGAAGCTTAACGACAACCAGTCGGTATCGGCGATTTTCGCCGGGGCCGCCTCGTCGGCTGCTGCCGGTCGTTCGGGCCTGACGGCCGGTTCGGGCTTCTGACCGGCGGGCGGCGCCGCGAACTGCACCGGCAAGGGAGGCAACGGGCCAACAGGTTCAATCTCGGTTCCCAAGGCGAGCAACAGGCGGTCCTGGAAGTTGGCATAGGCCAGTTGGAGAACCATGGCCACGACGGCCGGTTCTCCAAATTCTTCGATCAGGTATTGCACCTCGGCATCAGTCACTGACGAGGCCTGCTCGGTCATCTTGCGGGCAAAGGTCAGCACCGCGCGCTCGCGGGGTGGCAGATCCCGGGCCCCCGCCTCGAGTTGCTCGACATCGCGTTTCGCCCCACCGGCCCGCAGCAGGTCCGCCTCGGCGTAGCGTCTGGCATAATCACAGCAATTCGAACGGGCCGCCACCCAGCGCAGTTTGGCGCGCAACCGAGGGTCAAACGCTTCACTCGTGCGGTAGAGTCGGTCGAGTTCGAGCATGGCGGCCGTGGTTCGGGGCAGCGATGCCACCAGGGCCCGGGCCCAACCGGGCAATGGACCGTGAACCGAATCCGTCGTTTCGGGCAACCGCGACCAGGCCGCATCGTCAGCGAGCAGAGGAACACGAGACCTGGCCGAGTTGGGCGCGGGAGACGGTGTATCCGGCTCGGCCGACTGCAATGGCGAGAAACTCGCGACGGCCAGGAAGAATGCCAGACCAAAGGCACCATTCCCGGGAATGCGCAGCATGAGAAATCTCCACTCAAAGGGAATCCTGAAAATGGTCACAGTGAGTTGTCCCTGCGATGTGATTGAACACGATCTGCTCCGGGTTGTCGAAAACCGGTCGGCAAGCGCGTCGTCTGTCGACTACTATTGTGGGTGGCACATCACAGGCCGTTCGCTCGGCCTGAGGAACACGGAACATCGTCTTCGCTCAGCAAGGTTGCTCTCCGGTCGGGCGTCCGCGAAACCTCGGCCCGTGGGGCCGAGGTGCGCGAACAAAGTGGCGAGTTATTGTTCCAGCGGCAAACCGGCGGCTTCGGTGATGCGATCGAACGCCGCACGACCAGTCACCAACGTGATCAGTTGCACGACCGAACGTGGTCCCGTTTTCTGCAGAGCGTCGCTAACATCGTCATCGGTGAGTACGACGGGAGTCGCTGCCAGCTTTTTCGCCAGCGTAAAGAGTGACTTTTCGGCAGGCGTGAAACCGTGCCAATCACCATCGAGGGCAAATATCTGGTCGTCGGTTTGACCGAGATCCTTGAGTTTCTGATACGCGCCACCCGTCGCGTACCAGGCGCGGTCCTGGCGGGCAATGATCCAGCTCACCTGGGCTTTCAGCACGGGGGTCAAATCGGTCAACTCGTCCGCCGTCTTCAACGTCTGCGCCAACCGGCGGGCTTCGTTGGGAAACACCGCCAGCAGCCTCAGCACATGGGGTATCGCGCCTGCGGGCGCCGCTTCGGCCAACGCGGCCCGCGCTTCCCCCTCGCTCGCCAGCGGCAATCGAGACGAACGCTTTCGGGCAGCTTCCAAGGCGAGTTCCACGCTGTCACGCGACTCAAGTGCCGGACGCGAACAGACGGCCAGGCGACTGGGTTGGCCCTGGCCATCGGCCTGCAGCGGCGCCACGGTCGTCAGCGCCTTTTCGAATTTGGCTGGCGTGGCCGTGACGAACGACTCGGGGTGCGGGCGCTCGTTCGCGGTGCCTGCGGTGTCGCGCCGACGGAAATTGTTACCGGAACTTTGCGGGACCCCAACCCCTTCTTTCCAGCGATTGATCGAATTATTCCACGCCACCGAAAGGGTCATCTCGAGGATCTGAGGTTCCGAATAGAATTTACGCAGTGCGGCGATGTCACTGTCACCCATCTTGTGTGGTTCATAGGTGATCTTCCGGGCGTACGCGAATGCCGCCTGCTGGGCCGGCGTGTATTGCAACCAGTCTGAATCGAGAGCCGCAATCTGCTCTTCAGTCAGTCCCGCGGCAGCCAGTTTCCATTCCTGGTGTCCCAGGCAGTATTGGCAGTTATTGGTTCGCGAGACGATCCAGAACAGCATCGTCTTGAACGGATAATCGAGCGTCATGGCCGGGTCGGAATTGCGGGTGAAATCTCCCGCGGGACGGCTGCCGCTGGCGGCGCCTCGGGCTCCCCCTCCACCAAATCCGCCGGCACTCCCGGCGGGCAAGTAATGATATCGCAGCCGGCCTTCATACCCCGAACCGCGTTCGCCAAGCTTGTCTTTTTCTTCGTCCGTGAGCTCGGGCAATGGAATCCGCGGCGGGCGCTGCTTCATGTCTTCGAGCAACTCCTTCATTTCCGGACGTGTCAGCGGGACCGGACGGGGCGTTGTCTTCGATGAAACGGGTTCGCCAGCGGAGGCGGTGCAGCCCGCCGCGGCGATCGCGGTGGCAATTAAACGAGTGAATTTTCGCATGTTCGACAGACCTGTAAGTGAAATTTGATGCGGAATGAATGTAAAAAATCACAACCCGACGGACCCCTTGCGTCGCTGGTCACGTGAGTCGGCAGATGAGACAAGGATGCTTCCAGGTGCCAAGGCGACGGCACGCCGTCGATTGCCCCGGCGGCGCTGAAATTGCCACACGATGTGGCAGTACGCTCTGCCGCCGGGTCCATAGGAACGCCCGCCGCTCCACCCGGAAACCTGTAGCAACACAGGCCACCCAGAGCACGGAACATCCCGAAACCGACGATGGTCAGCCGCTGTCGCCATGGCGCCACCCAGGGACGCGGGCCACACCGTTCGAGCGACGGGAGGAGGAGAATGCCACCTGAACGGCGCACTGCCACCCCGCGATCGACGCAGAACTCGCCACGAGGACTATCGTGGTGGTCGCAGAATGCCCAACCCGACGCCGTCGCACGTCACGGCGAGCGTTTCGGGAGCACGTGCATGACCAAGCGGCGGTGCCGACCAGGCCGCATCACCAATCAGCGCCCAGTGCTCCACGACGAATTCCAATCGAGGAGCGGGTGAAGCCGGTGGAAAAGAATGATTGGAGCACAAGGGGCCCCGACAATTGGGGCTGCGGCGCTGGTCCGAGGTGGGCACATCGGGAGTCACCGCGTGTGAGGCGCCCACCAGCGATTGCGGCCGACCGAGCGTCACATAATCACCGCAACTGGCCTGGGCTGTCGCCGGGGTGCACAACCAACCCGCGACGACGACCAGTGTCATCGTCGTGAGGCCGCGCACCGAGTGCCGCACAAACCCCGAGATCATGAAGCCATCCGACGGGAATTCAGAAAGTGCAGCGAACCTGCTGCAGTCGTCACCGAACATGACAATGCCCATTAGACCATCGGCGATTTTCAAGTCAAGAAAAAAAGGCGAAAAATCGCCGCGTCTGACACATGTCACCCAGCGCTCACCTAATACCGCATGTCAGCGCAGCACTGTGACTCAAAAATTGGACACAACGGCCCACAAGGCAACAGGCTCACCTGAATCGGCACGACAAAAATCACGACCCCTCTGGCGCCACACTACGGTTCCGTTGCGGGCGGCCCGGACGACTACTGTTATCGTGGCCCTTGGCCCCTGCCGGTCAAACGATCATCGAGCGTTGCCCCCGCGCACAGGATCAGCGACTCGTTTCCATGCCACGGCAGTGCGGCAGGACGCGAAGCGCCTCTCCCCGTTGAACATCGCACCGCATGGGAGATCTGACAGACAGCCCCGTCGACATTCCGTAACTCGGCACCCGTTTCGCCGACTGACGCGTGTGTGCAACGAAACGTCGTTAAGTTGCCATCACTTTTGCCGGTTCTTACTGTTCCCGAAAGTTGATCGGTGACCGCGCCCCGGCCGTCGGCTGGCGACTCCTCGTCCAACAATGGATGATTTCCAGTTCGCTGCGCGGAATGTTCTGATCGTTATCCCAGGGCTTCGCTTCGCTCTCCCCGGGCATTCGAATCTCACCTCTTCGGGGCTGGCACTGCCTGAGAAATTTGCCGCTGCGAAAGCAACTCCTGAAGATCTGAGGCTCGCTGATCCACCGCTCTGAAAGGCAATCCGAATTTCCCTCGTTCGCGTGAGCCATCCGTTGGCAACAAAGATTCCACCCACTTTTTAGACGCACACACGACTGACGACCAGGTCGCGTGTGGTGCTATACCGAAACGGACGAATCTGATAAGAACAAGAGGATCAGCAATGCGGACCGGGCGACCGAGTGACTCAAGGAGAATTCCATGTCTGAACACGAACCACAGCCGACGAATGCGTCATCAAAATCCTGGATCATGATGTTGATGCTCGGGGCGCTCGTCGGAGGGGGCTGCCTGCTGACGTGTGTGGGCGCGATCGGCTTTGGATTTTATTTGCCCATGCTGCAGCAGCGGCGGGCCATCGAACAGGAGATGAAGGCGGCCATGGCCAAGGAGGAATTGGCCCGCCAATTGGAAGAAGCCACCCGCAAACAGGCCGAAGCGGCCAGCGAACAGGCCGACACATCGGGCACAGAGCCGACGCCGACTGAGCAGGAACCCGCGACCGATCAGCCTCGGGACAGCGTGCCGGACCAGAGCGCACCAGAAACGGAACCGAAATAAACGGGTCGGTTCGCAAAGCGTCGGCAGCCTGTGCGTCCCTCAGGTCGGACGCGGGAAGGCCGTCTCTGATGTGTTCGTCGTGAACATTGAATCGGCGCGCCGGGGCCGGGGCAATCTGTACGCCGGCCGGGGCGCGGGCAGTCCCACGGCGGGTGACGAACTGGTGACCGACAATTGTTGTTGCAGTGCGACGATTCGTCTGGGTAAGCTGAAAGTCATGAATCAGACCCTATTTCACCGAACGGGCAACGAACTTTCTCGCGGCGGTTGGATCGTGGCGCTCGCGACTCTGATCCTCTGGCTGCTGCCACCCAGCCTGAGTGCGGACGATCTGGTCCCTGCCAGCGAGCGACTGGCCAGATTCAAACAGCGCTGGAACCTGGAACTGTTGCCAGACAAGCTGCCCCCCTATTTCCTGTATCCAGAACAGCAACTGCCAGGGAAGACCTGGCGCGGCGGCGGACCGCGGACGGTGACAGGCCGGGGAATCGAGTGGTTCTTCACAATTTCCCCCGCCACGGATCCGCCAGCTGACCACGAGATTGCGATTCGTACCGTCCGCCATCCGGGGGTGGAATCGAAAGTCGGCCCCGAGGAAACGCGTGACGCGTATCCCCTGACTCTCGCGGGCCCGTTTCTGGAATATGACGACCAGATTCACACGTATTACATGCACGAGGACAAACGACAGACTGTCCCCGATGTGCTGTTGCGGGTCGGGCCGCGCCAGTGGTATCGCGTCACGTCGTGGAAAGAGTCTCAGGCGGCAGATCCTGCCAAGTCAGGAGAGATCCACGTTGCCGAGTACCTCATCGAGTTCCAGGATGACCCGCTGCGACAAAACTCAGGCCAGGTCACCATTCACGGTCGGAGCGGCCTCCGGGTCGAAGCTTCGCGGAAAACCCGGACGCTGGTAACGAAATACACGTCGTCCTTTCAGAACAGCCCGCCGACGTATCATGAGGTGCAATTCCCGCTTCCCAACCAGACGGATTTCGGAGGAGGCTTTGGTGGCCCCACCTTGCGCGCGATCTTCTTCGGCGATCAGAATTACGCGCTCGATGGCTCGCGGGGTCCGGGCCTGCGGAGTGCGGATCCGCGCGGTCTGAAACTGGTTGAGAACCAACAGAAATAATCGCAGGCCAGTCGATTCCGCAGAATTCTTTGTCGCCTTGGGCCGTTCCCAGGTATCAACCAGCGGGTTCATTGAGCATCCCCCCGTCACTGTTCGTATCGAGGTCACGAAACGAGCCAACAGCTCCCAGTAGACCGTGGGGTAATTCGTGTGGCACTCCAGTTGCCAGGGAACACTCAGGCGAGTGAAATCGTCGCCCGCAGGGGACACGGCACGCCATCCCCCAGACCGGAACTTTTCCGCCTGCGGCCCCGAAGACTCTGAAAACCCGGGCAGGTCACGGGCCGAATGGTCGACGCAGACTGTTCGATCAGTATAATCGGATGATCTTGTGTTGATTCATGTTCAAGGAGAATTCACGATGCGCACACTGTTATTCTCGCTGGCACTCGGAGTTTCATTGGTGTCTTCGGCTCAGGCCCAAGACGCGGAGGCCGAGAAAAAGGCGATCGCCAAAATTCGCGAATCCGGGGCGCTGGTCCTGGAGATCGCCCAGAACGATAACCGGCTGGATGTCAGTTACATCACGGCGTCACCGAAACTCACCGCCGAGCAACTCGCTCCGCTTAAAGACCTGACTCGACTTGCCAAGCTGAATCTGGGACGCCTGGAAATCGGTGACGACGCTTTGGCAGCCATCGCCAATCAGAAGACACTCGTCCGCCTGCACCTGGAAAAGACCAAGGTCACTGATAAAGGGCTGGAACAGCTCAAGGCACTCGAAAATCTCGAATACCTGAACCTGTACGGCACGGAAATCGGCGACGCCGGTCTGGCCCAGCTTGAAGGGCTGAAGAAGCTCAAGAACCTGTACCTGTGGCAAACCAAGGTGACCGACGAGGGGGTCAAAAAACTGCAGGCCGCTGTCCCGGGTCTCAAAATCGACCGCGGCACCTAAGGCTGCCTGAACAATTCGCAGCCCCCCATCTTGATCCCCAAATCGCCACGACGGTAGAATCTGGGTACACAGGCACGAACGCTCGCGCCTCGATTTCGACTCAGGGCAGGGGGCTGCGATGATGAGAACCAGTCAGCGGGTGACGATCCTGGTGGCCGCCCTGTTGGGGACGAACGCCTTGCAGGCAACCGAAGTCGAGTTAATTACCCGCTTCTCGATTGCCAAATCCTCTCGCCGGGTCGAACGGATCTATCCCGAAGAGCCTCGCCCCCATCCTCCGGAAGACACTCCCTCGGGCCCCACGCCCGGTCTGCGTGAAGAGACCCGCGAGGTCGACATGCAAGACCTGGGATTGCAGTCGCGGGTGGCAACCTGGCAGAACAGCCGAGGATTCCAAGGCGAGACTGCGGCACGGTTTGGTCGCGATGCACGATCGCCCGGCTATGGGTGGAACTGGCAGCGCCCCGGGCAGTGGGCCAACTCACCTCGCCTGATGAGCCGGGGTTCGGGTGTTGGCATTCGAAACACACCGACAGCCGTCGTGATTCCACGCTCAGATTTTCGGCCTGCTTTCCAACGATTCGGCGACTATGGTCGCGGCGCCTGGGGCATGCCGCGGCCAGGTTATGCCGGTTGGCGGCCCGGTTATTCGCCGATGCTTTCTCGGAATGGATTGCACGGTTTTGCCACCGGAGCTTATCCGGTTTCGGTCGGCTCGTATGGTTACCCCGGTTGGGCATACCCCGCCTACGGCGTCTATCCGTAACGACCCGGTATGCGAACGGGGTTACGGCCGCCGCGAGAACCAGCGCACGGTTCGATTGACCAGACTGGGGCGTCGATCTTCAATCGGCAGGTTTTTCAGATACCCTGCCAGGTCGACCGCCATGGCTTCCGCGGACGGGTAGCGGTCCCCCGGGTCGGGGAGCATGGCGTTCAGAATGATCGTCTCCAGACCGCGAGGAATCTGGGGGACCAGTTGTCGCGGCGTGCGGAATTGGGAATTCAAAATGAGTTCCATCACGCGTCGGCGGTCATCTGCCACAAAGGCGGGGGTCTGTGTCACCAGTTCGTACAGGGTGACACCCAGCGCGTAAACATCACTGCGAATGTCACGGCGGCCGAGCAGTCGTTCGGGCGCCATGTAACGCAGAGTTCCGATCTGCTGCTCTGACACGGCGCTGTCGGACGACGGCTCGGCAATCGCTCCTGTCGTGAACGCCGATGACATCGGCGCTCCCCGGAGACTTTTTTCGTCAGGCTGAACACGACGGCCGATTCCGAAATCGGTGACGACGACCTTGCCATTGATATCCAGCAGCAGATTGGCCGGCTTGATATCGTTGTGCAACACGCCCGCCTCATGTGCATGCGAGAGTGCCTGGGCAACCGGTAGCGCAATCCGCGCAAAGTCGGTCCAGGAATCACGGCGTAATCCCCGTCGGCGGCCTTTGACGGCAGAGACGGGAGATTCCGTCACGTCCGTCAAGTCATCCCGCCCGGCACGCTGAATCTCATCCGCGTACACCACGTCGGTCGTTTCCCGCAGTCGGTGAATCAGGCAGTCGAGGCTTACCCCCGGAATGAGATCCATGACGTAATAACAGTACCCCTCGCAAGTCCCAAACGCATAGACGCGGACAATATTGGGGTGCCTCAAACCGGCGATGGTGCGCGCTTCGCGCTGGAACTGGTCTTGCCACTGGGCCATATCAGTCGCGTAGCGCCAGGGAAGCAATTTGATCGCCCGCCGCCGGCCCGTGGATTCATCGAGCGCCTCGAAGACAATGCCCATGCCTCCCCGGCCCAATTCATGCACCAGCCGATAAGTACCCAACTGGCGGATCGGAAACTCCTGCGGCACACTGCGCCGCAGACACTCCATTTCCTTATTCGACTTCCAGCTTTCGAGGGTCTCGATCAGCGGGAAGAGTTCCCGAATCTGATCGGCCCATTCGGCGTAACGCCGGGCGTAATCTTCAATGGACGGATTCAGACCTCGCCGGGATTCCTCTGAGAATCGGCTGACCAGGACTTCGAGAGGCTCACGGGCCCGCAGATTTTCCGGATCCGCCGACATGGGCAGGCCGTGCAGTCCGGCATCTTCGGGGTTCGCGGCGCTGGTCATCGTCCCGGTCTCATGACATCTGAGCCTTCGGCCCCCCTCCGCAGACGGGCGGCGGCGGCCTGTTTGTCATCCAGAAAGCCGGGAACAATTTCCAGAATCTGTTTGAGGCGTCCCAGCGCGCGAATATAACGGCCGCTGGCGGCCTGTTCGGACATATTCAAGACTCGAGCCGTCTCACTGTTCGAAAGCTCTTCGAAATGCCTCAATGCCAGAACTTCGCGATCAATCTCGTTCATTCCCTGCAGGATCGTGTCGAGTTGCTGGGCCAGTTCGGCACGGTTCACCGCGCTGCTGGGCGAGGTCAGATTACCCGACAGGTGAAACGCCATCGACGATGAAGTCGAGTCGGATGCCCAGGCGCTGTTGACCGAGACATCGCGGGCCGCGTTTCGCTTCTCGGCTCCCAGGTGATGGCGATGCAAGTCGATCAGCGTCTGATTCACAATCATGCGAAACCAGATGAAACTCGAGTGCGTAGCGTCGCGCAGGAAATAGGAAATGCGGTTGACCGCCATGATCCAGGCGTCCTGCAGGACATCATCGGGATCAACCCGGCCCTGCAACCGCGGATGCAGCCGAAAGTTGACCATCCGCCACAGGCGGGGCCGGTAGATCGAAAAGAGTTCCGCCAGTGCCGACTTGTCCCCGTCGATGATGCGCTGCGACAACGCGGCGACACGTGCATCTCCCCGCTCGATCTCGGCCTCACGACCGGCCTTCGGCTTGTCTATGCCTCCGTCAGACGGATTGGCAGATTCACGGTTCGAATTGCTCATGCAGGCCACCTGAATCGATTATATGAGTGTCGAGAAATGAAACCAATAGCCGCCCGAGAATCCGCCCTGCGCCCCGATTTCTACCGTAAATCTCGCGAAAACAGCCGCATCCGGCGTTCAGTGCGTACCAGATCGGCCCATGGCCACATCGATTCTTCATCGAAAGCGTTGACAGCGAGCCAATGACGGGCGATGTTCACCACCACAGGCAAGGTCGCCGACATCCAGGCGACAGGACTGTGGTGTCTCTGAATTGGTGGAATGGAGTTTTCCAGAAAGATGACAGCAATCACAAAATGGGGCAGGGTCCTGGCGGTGGTCCTCATCGTCCTGACGCCGCTGCAGGCACAGGCCTGGCACAACCGCGGACACCACGCCATTGCCCGCATCGCCTGGCTCAGGCTGATCGAATTGGGACTCGACCGTCAGGCCACCGACCTCCTGAACAGCCACCCACATCGCGATCTCTACTTGGCGGCAATGCCTCCGGAAGGAGTCGAGCGCGATGAATGGATGTTCGTGCAGTCGGCCACTTGGGCCGACTGGGTTCGTAAACCAATGGCACCGACTCTCGACGAGCAACAGGCTCGCGCCCTTTCCGACGAGTTCAACAAACCGGTCTGGCACTATGTCAACCTGCCCTATGTCCACCCGACAGAGACAGACAAATTCGCAGCGGACAAAATCCGCCAGACAACCTTGGAACCCGAACTCGACGAGCAGGGGCGCCCCCGGCACGTGATCGCCGCGCTGAAGTACAACCTGCAAGTGCTGAAGAATGTGAACGCGCCGTCGGCCGACCGGGCCGTGGCCCTGTCATGGCTCATGCACTTGACCGGCGACCTGCATCAACCCCTGCATGCGGTAGGCCTGATCGCGACCAAGGACGCGGTCGAACATGAGGATCTCAACCCACCGTCGGGTGATCAGGGTGGCAATCGTCTTGCGGTTCGCTCGATCGCGTCGCAACCCGGGGCCGTGTCGCTGCACTTCTACTGGGACGCACTGGTTCTAGGGGATCAACCGTATGCCGCCGTGCAGGGCCGGGTCGGGGCATGGCTGAATGACCCCAAATTTCAGCGGCGCGAATTCACCGAAGCACTCGGCAAAACCGAGTTCCGCGACTGGGCTGAGGAGAGTTGGAAACTGGCCCAATCGGTGGTCTATGCAGATGGGGACCAGTTTCTGAAATTCCAGACCCTGCCTGATCGGTATTCCCGGACGAGTCTGGAAACACTGCAGGCCCCCGTACTCTCGGCCGATTACCAGCGGCGAGCAGACGAAGCAGCCCAAAAGCGAATGGTCCTGGCGGGCTACCGCCTAGGGGACCTCATTGCGAAATCGTTCCAGGAGACGTCCAAATAGCCGAGCCTTGGCCCTGGGATTAAGGAAACCACCCCCACTTGCCGATTCTGAAGGGAACGAAACGGGCCCCGGCGTGGGAGCCCGCACAGAAACCACACTCACCCCCCTTTTACCCATCTTTCCAGATCAGTATCGTGCGGAAAAGGTCTGCCCGTCAGCCGAAACGGATGAACCAGGGAGTGATCCCAAGTGTCTGGAATGAAGAGCCTATCCCCTGAGGGCGATTTGGCCGGGCGACAGCCAAGCGATCAAATCCCTGAAAGAGGATTATCACTTGCAACAACTCCGGCCCCCGCTATACTCTTCTGCTTCGGTAGGATGGAGGCTGGCTGGCTAGCGTAGCTCAACGGCAGAGCTCCGGTTTTGTAAACCGGAGGTTGTGGGTTCGAATCCCACCGCTAGCTCCACGGGACGCGGCCGAAGCCGATGCGAGTCATGTGCCCCCCTGCTGACTTAAGTTTAGAAAATACATTGCTTTGTGGCGCGGTAACCGAGCCCACACAGCAACTCGGGGGGAATTCCAGAGTGGTCAAATGGACCAGACTGTAAATCTGGCGGCTCAGCCTTCGCAGGTTCGAATCCTGCTTCCCCCATTTTCAAATTGAAATCGGTTTGTTAATTTAAGGAGTCGAGAGTTTCGTAGCGTCACGCGGGCGTAGCTCAATGGTAGAGTTCCAGCCTTCCAAGCTGGCCACGTGGGTTCGATTCCCATCGCCCGCTCTGTGTGTTGACAACCCTGCCGATACTGAACGCGACGAGAGTCACCTCTCGCCTCGGGGAACTTTTTTAAAAAAAATATCGACAGAGTGAGTCGCACGCTGGCAAATTGGGCTTCTGCAGACTATCCTGCTGGGCTTCCTCTGGCTGTGCGCAGCGCTCAGTCGGTTGAGTGCGGCGTGTGGTAACAACTGCTGCTGCTGTAGCTCAGCTGGTAGAGCACGTCCTTGGTAAGGACGAGGTCAAGGGTCCGAGTCCCTTCAGCAGCTTTTGGTTTTGTCGTTTACTTTAATTTACGTTGCATTCCGCAACGCGCGTGAATCGGTCCGGTGGAAGACCGACTCGTGTCGTCCGCGAACGCAAGATTTCACTCGATTTTTGATTTGAGGGAAGCACGATGGCTAAGGACGTCTTCGAAAGAAAGAAGCCGCACGTTAACGTGGGAACGATTGGTCACATCGATCACGGCAAAACCACCCTGACCGCTGCGATTCTCGCCACCCAGGACGCCAAGGGGATGGCCAAGTTCAAGAGCTATTCCGATATCGCCAAGGGTGGTACGGTCCGCGACGAAACGAAGACCGTGACCATCGCCGTCAGCCACGTGGAATACGAATCGAACAAGCGTCACTACGCTCACATCGATTGCCCGGGCCACGCTGACTATATCAAGAACATGATCACCGGTGCCGCCCAGATGGACGGCGCGATCCTGGTGGTCTCGGCGGCTGACGGCCCGATGCCTCAGACCCGCGAACACATCCTGCTGGCCCGTCAGGTCGACGTGCCCGCGCTGGTCGTCTTCCTCAACAAGTGCGACCTGGTCGACGACGAAGAACTGCTCGAACTGGTCGAGATGGAAATTCGCGACCTGCTGACCAAGTACGGCTTCCCCGGCGACGAAATTCCCATCATCCGCGGAAACGCCAAGGCAGCCCTCGACGGTCGTGGCCAGGACCCCAAAGCCGCTCAGTGCATTTGGGATCTGCTCGACAAGCTCGACGAATACATTCCTGACCCCATTCGCGTCACCGACAAGCCCATGATCATGGCCGTCGAAGACGTGTTCTCGATCAAGGGCCGCGGTACTGTCGCGACCGGTCGTATCGAACAGGGTGTCGTTAAGGTTGGTGAAAAGCTGGAAGTCGTCGGTCTGCGTCCCACACGCGAAACCGTCTGCACCGGCGTGGAAATGTTCAACAAGACGCTGGATGAAGGTCAGGCTGGCGACAACGTGGGCTTGCTCCTCCGCGGCATTGAACGTGACGATATCGAACGCGGCCAAGTGCTCGCAAAGCCCGGCGCAATCAAGCCGCACAAGGCTTTCCAGGGCGAAGTTTACGTTCTGAGCAAGGAAGAAGGCGGTCGTCATACGCCGTTCTTCAGCGGTTACCGTCCCCAGTTCTATTTCCGCACCACCGACGTCACTGGAACCACCAAGCTGATGGGTGGAGCCGAAATGTGTATGCCTGGCGACAACGTCTCCATCGAAGTTGAACTGATGCAGCCCATCGCCATGCACGAAGGCAGCCGGTTCGCTATCCGCGAAGGGGGCAAGACGGTCGGTTCGGGCGTGGTCACGAAGATTACTGACTGATCCACAGCGGACGACACGGTCGTAAGGATAAATTGTCGATCACCTCTCCCGGACCGTCAACTGATGGTCCGGGAGGCTGGTTTTTAGATAGAGGTCGTGATATGGTACGCGAATACGTCTGGCTGGAATGCAGCGAGTCGGGGGACCGGAACTACCGCACTCCGAAAGAAACTCGGGGCACTGAGCGACTGGAAATCAAGAAATACTGCAAAAAGCTGCGTCGGCACACCATTCACAAAGAGTCGCGCAAGAAATAGCCGCTGCGAGCCTGGCCGTGAGATCTGGGTGAGCCTGAAGCTCGCCGGTGGATGATCAACACGTGACCCAACGTGGTCGGAAATCTGCTAATTTTCAGCCAAGTTTGCCACGCTTGCTCTCTACGGGCGTAGCTCAATGGCAGAGCATCGGATTCCAAATCCGACGGTTGGGGGTTCGAGTCCCTCCGCCCGTGTTTTGAAACAAAGATTACGGACAATCGGGCGTCGTCGAACATCGGAAAATATACGAGATGGCCAAACAGGAAACGAGTACGTTCTGGAGCGAGTTGCTGACCGCCGGGTTGTATAAGCCCAGCCAGGGTCGGCTCGCCCGGCAATTGACTGCCGCCGCACTGGCCATCATGGTCGTGTCGGGCGCCTACGTGCTGATGGTCGGACCGCTGCAGGCATCGACCAAAGCGATTCAGGTCGCCGTCCCGATGACGATTGTGGCCCTGGGTGGCTGGGTGGCGTTCCGACTGGTGAACTATCCCCGCTTCGCTGAGTTTCTGATCTCTGTCGAAGCCGAGATGGCGAAGGTGTCCTGGGCACCCAAGCAGGAACTCGTGCGGGCGACCATTGTCGTGTTGAGCACAATGTTTTTTCTGGCTGTGGTGCTGTTTGCCTATGACTTCATCTGGCAGACGCTGTTTCGGTGGATTGGCGTGCTGCCCTCGGGGGATTGAAGCACACGACATTGCGTCCGCAGCGTGATGCCGGTGACGTGAAATGGGTAGCCTAATGGCAGGAACTGCCGCGATGAATTCAGATGCCGGTGCAAACGCCTCAAACGAAGGCGAGAACGAACTTAAATGGTATGTCCTGAAGGTTCAGAGTAACCGCGAGAAGTCAATCCGCGAAAACATTCTGCGACGCGTGCACCGGGAAGGACTGGAACGGTTTTTCGGCGAGATCATTATCCCCACCGAAAAGGTGGCGGAAACCAAGGGAGGTAAGAAGCGGGTCGTTGAACGGAAGCTGTATCCTGGCTACATCATGATTCGGATGATTCTGAATGATGAAAGCTGGTTCCTGATCCGTGAGACGTCAGGCGTGGGGGACTTCACCGGTGCTGCCGGCAAGCCCCTGCCCATGCCCGAGCATGAGATTCAGCGGATGCTGGGTCAGGAAACCGCGAAAGAGGAAACGGCCCAACCGAAGATTAAGATCGACTTTGCACCGGGCGACCGGGTGAAGATCAAGGAAGGGGCGTTCGAGAGTTTTGAGGGGACGGTGGATACCGTCGACGAGGCCAGCGGCCGGGTGAGCGTCCTGATCGAAATCTTTGGACGTTCCACACCTGCGGAATTGGAATACTGGCAGATTGAGTCGGTGTAAACGATCGGTAGCGGCGTCGGGCGAGGCCCGCGGCGACCCTGAATCGATGGAATTCACAGCGTTTGGCGACAGGCAGATACGATGGCGAAGAAGACGGTTACAGCACAGGTCAAAATTCAGGTCACAGGCGGTCAGGCCACACCGGCACCCCCGGTCTGTACCGCTCTGGGTCCCCACGGCGTGAACATTCGTCAGTTCTTTATGCAGTTCAACGAACGCACCAAGGAAATGAAGGGGACCACGATCCCCGTCGTGGTGACGATTTATAACGACCGTTCATTCGAATTCATCACCAAGAGCCCGCCGGCTTCGGTGTTGCTGAAACAGGCTGCCCAGGTCGCGAAAGGGGCTGCGAACCCCAAGGCTGACAAGGTCGGCAAAGTGACCAAGGCCCAGGTTCTGGAAATCGCCAAGGTCAAATTCAGCGACATGAATTCATCGAGTTTTGAAATGGCGGCCCGGGTCATCGCTGGCACGGCCCGCAGCATGGGAATCGAAGTCACCGACTGACGCCAGTCAGATCTGGGTGGCACCAAGCACAGCGACAAGAACGGATTCACCAGGAATCATCAGGCTGACAATTGCCAGGTGGGCGATCAGCCAGTCGTAATACTGTAAGGCAAGACGAGAGAGAATTTGCTATGGCGCGGCAGTCGAAAAGATTTAAGTTCCTGTCTGAACAGGTCGCCAACTTGCAGCCCCTGAATGTGCAGGCGGCCGTCGCGAAGTTGAAGACGCTCGAAACGTCCCTGCCCAAGGGCGTCAAGGCGTGCAAGTTCGACCAGTCGGTTGAATTGGCCGTGCGCCTGGGTGTCGACACCAAGCAGGCTGACCAGATGGTTCGCGGCTCGATCGTATTGCCGCACGGGATCGGAAAATCGAAGCGCGTGCTGGTGTTCGCCCAGGGCGACAACGCGGCGATTGCCCAGAAGGCGGGAGCCGACTTCGTGGGTGGCGCCGAACTGGCCGACAAGGTCAAGGCGGGCTGGACGGACTTCGACGTGGCCATTGCCACGCCGGACATGATGGGTGTCGTCGGCCCGCTGGGTCGCGTCCTCGGGCCGCGAGGGTTGATGCCTTCGCCGCGCGCCGGCACCGTGACGATGGATGTCACGAACGCTGTTCGCGAATATAAGGCCGGTAAAGTCGAATTTCGCGCCGAAGCGGCCGGAATTGTGCACTGTGTGGTGGGCAAGCTGTCGTTCACGGAAGCGCAACTTGCTGAAAATATCGAGGCCCTGCTCAAGTACATCAACACCCTGAAGCCTGCTTCATCGAAGGGTGTCTACGTGCGGAGCATTACGGTCTCGGCGACGATGTCTCCGGGCATCGTGATTGCGGCCTAGTTGAACCCGTTGCGTGAATTCCGCACTGCGGACCGTTCCGGCGGTGGCAGACGCTGCCTGCAGACCGGTAGAGGAAGATCATAAATGAGCAAGAGAATCAAGAACATGCTGTCCGAGGCCGTGAAGGCCAAGGTCGGCGAGCACCGCGACTTTGTGGTCGTGGACAATTCGAAGCTGGATGGCGTGACGATTAACAATCTGCGTCTGAAGCTGCTGAAAAGCAACATCCGTATGTTGTGGGTCAAGAATTCGCTGGCCTGCAAAGTGCTGGGCGATTTGGGTCTGAACGGCCTCGAATCGTGCCTGGCTGGTCCGTCGACGCTGGTTTATGGCGGTCCCGATATCGTCGCCCTCTCGAAAGAGATCACGAAATGGGCGAAAGACATCGAGGCCCTGCAAATCAAGGGAGGGGTCGTCGAGGGGAATCTGGTTGACGCAAACCAAGTTGTGGCCTTGAGCAAGAGCCCGTCGCGCGAAGAGCTGCTGGGTCGTGTGGTCACACTGATGCTGTCGCCGGGTGCGACTCTGGCGGGCGCGCTGCTGGGCAGCGGCGGGACCGTCGTCGGACAGATCAAGGCGATCGCCGACAAAGAGCCGGAGGCCGCACCGGCCGCCGCGTCTTAATTGTTCAATTTGTTTCAAGCCCATTACCACCGTTCAATTTTTGTAGACCTCACGTAAACGCAGGGAGATTAGAGTCATGTCCGAAGCAGCCACCACATTTGACGAAGCGACGAAGGAACTGGGCGACAAGATCGTTAAGTTGACCATCCTCCAGGCCAAGGCTCTGGCCGATTACCTGGAAAACGTTCACGGCATTAAGCCGGCTGGTGGCGGTGTGGTCGTCGCGGCTGGTGCTGCGGCTCCGGGTGCTCCGGCCGCTGCGGCCGAAGAAAAGACCGAATTCGACGTCATCCTGGCCGCCTTCGGCGAGAACAAGATCGGCGTGATCAAGGTCGTCCGCGGTGCCACCGGTCTGGGTCTGAAAGAAGCCAAGGACCTCGTCGAAGCCGCTCCGAAGCCGGTCAAGACGGGCCTGTCGAAGGCCGACGCCGACAAGCTCAAAGCCGAGCTCGAAGGTGCTGGCGCCAAAGTCGAAATCAAGTAATCGGAATTTTCCGATGGTTGAGGGACCAGGGCGGTTTCGCCCTGGTCGCTACGACGTTTGGCTCTGCCCCGCAGTTTGAGAGTTGCCCGCGGTCTAGAATGACGGATCGGATGAGCTCATCTGGCGTGTGTTTAGTCGCGCAAGAGACTTTGGCGCTCGGCGTGCGCACACGCCTGCGCTCATTTCTGCACCGCGCTGAGCCGACGCCGGCAGTGTGCCACGTCACTGAATGCATGGATTGCAGTGCGGCCACCCTCCGACCCGCAGCCCCGTAGTTCTGCGGCTGCCCCCCGGATCGAGTGCAGTTCCTGTCACGCTTCTGTACAATAGAGAGCACATTATGGCGACACCTGCCGTACACAGCCTGAAATTTGAAAAGATCCGCAATTTTGGCACACTCTCAAACGAGTTTGCCCTGTCGGACCTGACGCAGATCCAGACTGAGTCGTACGCGCGGTTTCTGCAGCTCGACGCGGATCCGAAGCATCGCAAATTGCACGGGCTGGAAGAGATCCTGCGGGAAATCTTTCCGATCAAGAGCTACGACGGCCAGCACACCCTCGATTTCGTCAAATACGAACTGGGCAAACCGCGCTACACCCCGGTCGAATGCCGTCAGTTGCGTCTGACCTACGGCCGCCCCTTCCGCATCTGGCTGCGTCTGTTGAAAGAACAGCCGATTGAAGAGGAAGTGTACCTGGGTGACATGCCCATCATGCTGGGCGGTGGCGAATTCATCATCAATGGTGCCGAGCGCGTCGTCGTCAGCCAGTTGCACCGCTCGCCCGGCGTCGACTTTGTGTCGAGCTCCGAACCTGGCGAACGTAAGACCTACTCGTGCCGCATCATTCCCGAACGGGGCAGCTGGATCGAACTGAACATCGGCAAGCGCGAAACGCTTGGCGTCCGCATCGATCAAAGCGGCAAATTCTCGGCGATCACGCTGCTCCGCGCCATGAGCCAGGAGAACTCGACCGACGCCGCGATCATCCGCTGCTTCCACCCGACGAAGGTACTGAAGACCAATGAAGCCGACCTCGTCAAAAAACTGACGGGCAAGTATGCCGCCGACGATGTGATCTACCCCGTCAAGAGCGAACGCTCGGGTGAAATCATCGTCGAAGCGGGTCACATGATCTCCGCCGAGCAGGCCCAGGAGATCGTCGATTCGCCGATCAAGAACATCGAGATCATCGACGCGATCACCGATCCGCTGATCCTGAACAGCATTCAGGAAGATACAACCACCAGCCACCAGGAAGCGCTGCTGAAGATTTACCAGCGGTTGCGTCCGGGCAACCCGCCGCAGTTGGAAAAGGCGATCGAACTTTTCCACGAGAAATTCTTCGACGTCAACCGTTACCGGCTGGGTCGCGTCGGTCGTTTCCGCATCAATCGCAAGTTCAACCAGGACGTGCCTGACGATGTGATGACCCTGCGGTCCGAAGACTTCATCAACGCGATCCGCTACATCCTCAAGTTGCGTTCGGGCGATCCCAGCGTGAACGTCGACGACATCGATAACCTCGGTAATCGTCGTTTGCGCACGATCGACGAACTGGCATCCGACGAAATCCGCAAGGGCTTCCTGAAACTGCGCCGCACGGTGCAGGAACGCATGAGCCTGAAGGACGTCCAGGAAATGTCGCCGCGCACCCTGGTGAATCCCAAGAGCGTGTCGGCGGCGATCGAATACTTCTTCGGACGGGGTGAACTGTCGCAGGTGGTCGACCAGACCAACCCGCTTTCGACCCTGACCCATGAGCGTCGGTTGAGTGCCCTCGGGCCTGGTGGTTTGAACCGGAAACGCGCCGGCTTCGAAGTCCGCGACGTGCACATTTCGCACTACGGTCGAATCTGCCCGATTGAAACGCCTGAAGGTACGAACATCGGCCTGATTTCCAGCTTGAGCATGTTCGCCAAGGTGGATGACTACGGGTTCCTGATTACCCCGTACCAGGTGATCAAGAACGGCAAGGTCACCGAAGAATTCCGCTGGCTGCGTGCTGACGAAGAAACCAATGCGTTCCTGGCACCCGCCGATACACCCGTCGAAGCGGGCAAGCTGCGCGACGATCGCGTGCTCGTTCGCCACCGCGGCGACTTCGTGCATGTCGATGCGAAGCAGGTTGAATTCATGGACGTGGCTCCCTGCCAGATGGTGGGGGTCTCGGCCGGTCTGATTCCGTTCCTCGAACACGACGACGCCAACCGGGCGTTGATGGGTTCGAACATGCAACGGCAAGCCGTGCCGCTGTTGATCACCGAACCCCCGATCGTGGGGACCGGCCTCGAAAAGGCGGTCGCCGAGAACTCGGGCATGTTGATTCGTGCCGAGCGCGCCGGAACCGTGAATTACGTCGATGGCAACCGGATCGAAGTCGACGGCAAAATCTATCCGCTGCAGAAGTTCACTGGATTGAACGAACGGACCTGTATGAATCAGCGTCCGATCGTGAAACTGGGACAGCGCGTCAAACGCGGCCAGGTGATGTGCGACAGCGCCGCCACCCGCGACGCCGAACTCGCTCTGGGACGCAACGTGGTCGTGGCCTTCATGTCGTGGGAAGGTTACAACTTCGAAGACGCGATCATCCTGTCCGAACGTCTCGTGAAAGAAGACGTCTACACCTCGATTCACATCGACGAATTCGATGTCGAAATCCGCGAAACGAAACTGGGACGCGAAGAATTCACCCGCGACATCCCCAACGTCAGCGAAAAGGCCCTGCGACATCTGGGCGAAGACGGCATCGTGCAGATCGGCACGCGGGTTTCTCCGGGTGACATCCTTGTCGGTAAGGTCTCGCCCAAAGCGAAGGCCGAACTGACCCCCGAAGAAAAACTGTTGCATGCCATCTTCGGTCGCGCCGGCGAAGACGTGAAGAACGAATCGCTGGAAGTTCCCTCGGGTGTCGAAGGCATCGTGATCGACACCCAGAAATTCTCGCGGCGAATGAGCCTGACCGAATCGGAACGGCGGAAGTTCGAAGCCGAATTGAAGACCAAGGAAGACGAAGGCAACAAGAACATTGCCGAGGCGTTCCGCAAGTTCCTGGGCGAGATCGAAAAGGTCCTCGACCGCAAACTGCAGGACGACGACGGACACGTGCTGCGTGACGCGGAAGACAAAATTGTCTCGGCGTACGCCCAGAACTTCAAAGATCACTTCGACAAACTCGACATTCGCTCGCCTCAGAAACGGGCCGATTGCCAGGAAATCATCAAGACCCACTGGTCGAACGTGGAACTGGCGATCGACAATCGCGACCGCATCGTTAACACAATGAAGCGCGGCGACGAATTGCCCAGCGGCGTGTTGCAGATGGTCAAAGTCTACGTCGCTTCGAAGCGAGTGATTTCGGTCGGTGACAAGATGGCCGGCCGCCACGGGAACAAGGGTGTGATTTCGAAGGTCTTGCCGGTCGAAGACATGCCGTTCCTCGAAGACGGAACGCCGGTCGACATCATCCTGAATCCGCTGGGCGTGCCCAGTCGTATGAACGTCGGCCAGATTCTGGAAACCCACCTGGGCTGGGCCGCGTCGAAACATGGTTACCAGGCGATCTGCCCCGTATTCGACGGTGCCTCGGAAGATGAGATTCACACGGCCTTGAAAGAAGCCGGGCAGTCGCCCGACGGGAAGTCGGTGCTGTATGACGGACGAACGGGTGACCGGTTTGAACAGCGAGTGACGGTCGGTGTGATTTACATGCTGAAACTGCACCACCTGGTCGATGACAAGGTTCACGCCCGGGCGACCGGTCCGTACTCGCTGATCACGCAACAGCCTCTGGGTGGTAAAGCCCGGTTCGGCGGTCAACGGTTCGGGGAAATGGAAGTCTGGGCATTGGAAGCTTACGGCGCCGCTTACATCCTGCAGGAACTGCTGACGGTCAAGAGCGACGACGTGGAAGGCCGTACCAAGATTTACGAGTCGATGGTCAAGGGAGAGAACACGCTGGAAGCGGGAACGCCCGCCAGTTTCGACGTGCTCAACAACGAGATCCGCGGGTTGGCATTGAATCTGCAACTCGAAAAGAAGCACAGTTAATCCACTACGAACGACTCAAATTTTCAATGTCACAGGAAATTCCCGCGGTGTACCGCGGTGGCGACAATCCAGCCGACAGTTTCTGAACCGCGGAATTTCCACGACATTCGATTTTCTGGTTTCAATTTTTTCCCGTCCTGGGGGAGTGAAACGTGAGCACTGCTGAAACCGCGTACGATCGCGTTAACGACTACGGCGCCATTAAGATCGGCCTGGCCAGCCCGCACGACATCCGTAGCTGGTCTTTCGGCGAAGTGAAGAAGCCCGAAACGATCAACTACCGCACGTATCGTCCCGAGCGCGATGGTCTGTTCTGCGAGCGGATTTTCGGCCCTGAGAAGGACTGGGAATGCGCCTGCGGCAAGTACCGCGGCATGAAGTACAAGGGGATGATCTGTGACCGTTGCGGTGTGAAAGTGACCCACAGCCGGGTCCGTCGCAAGCGCATGGGGCACATCGAACTGGCCGCCCCGGTTGTGCACATCTGGTTCTTCAAGTCGATGCCCAGCCGGCTGGGCGCGCTGCTGAACATGAAAACCTCCAGCCTGGAAAAGGTCATCTATTTCCAGGATTACGTCGTCGTCGACCCGGGTGACACCCCGCTGCGGGCCAACCAGTTGCTGACCGAAGACGAAGCCCGACAGGCGCGCCTCAAGTATGGCGACGGCTCGTTCGAAATCGAAATGGGTGCCGACGCGGTCAAGAAACTGCTGGCCAAGCTGAACCTCGTCGAACTGTCGCACAAGCTCCGCGAAGAATTGAAGACGACGAACAGCCAGCAGAAGACCAAGGAACTCATCAAGCGATTGAAGATCATCGAAGCGCTGCGCGACAGCGACAACCGTCCCGAGTGGGTGGTGCTCGATGTGATCCCGGTCATTCCGCCCGATCTGCGTCCGCTGGTGCTGCTCGACTCGGGCAACTTCGCCACCAGCGATCTGAACGATCTGTACCGCCGTATCATCAACCGCAACAACCGCTTGAAAAAGCTGGTTGATCTGAACGCGCCTGAAGTCATCGTCCGCAACGAAAAGCGAATGCTGCAACAGTCGGTCGACGCCTTGTTCGACAACAACCGCTGTAAGCGGCCTGTGCTGGGTTCGTCGAACCGCCCGCTCAAGTCGCTGACCGACATGATCAAGGGGAAGCAAGGCCGCTTCCGCGAAAACCTGCTCGGTAAGCGCGTCGACTACTCCGCCCGATCGGTGATCGTCGTCGGCCCCGAACTGAAACTGCATCAGTGCGGTCTGCCCAAGAAAATCGCCCTCGAACTCTACCAGCCGTTTATCATTCGACGGCTCAAGGAACTCGGCCACGCCGACACGATCAAGAGCGCCAAGCGCATGCTCGAGCGCAAAGACGACGAGGTGTGGGATATCCTCGAAGAAGTGATTCGCAACCACCCGGTGTTGCTGAATCGTGCCCCCACGCTGCACCGTATGGGTATCCAGGCTTTTGAGCCGGTGCTGATTGAAGGGAACGCGATCAAGGTGCACCCGCTGGTGTGTAAAGGCTTCAACGCCGACTTCGACGGCGACCAGATGGCCGTCCACCTGCCGCTGTCGATCGAAGCCCAGGTCGAAGCACACACGCTGATGATGTCGACGAACAACATCTTCAGCCCCGCGAACGGCGCCCCCATTATTACCCCGTCGCAAGACATCGTGATGGGTTGCTACTACGTGACGTTGTCGAAAGCCGGTCGCGTGGGTGAAGGCATGGTGCTGGCCAACATCGGCGAATTGCACATGGCCTACGCCCAGGGCAAGATCACGACCCACACCCGCATCAAGCTGCGACTGCCGCGTGACAAGCGCGTGAAAGGCGAAGGGGCCGACACGCACATTCCCGGCAAACTGCTGGGGACGACCGTCGGCCGCGTGATCTTCAACGACATTCTGCCCCCCAGTATGTCGTTCTACAACCTGACCATGCGTAACAAGGATCTGGCGAACGTCATTTCCGACTGTTACCTCGAGCTGGGTCGTCGCGAAACGATCGCCCTGCTCGACCGCATGAAAGAAATCGGCTTCCAGTTCTCGACCCGCAGCGGACTGTCGTTCGGTGCCAGCGACCTGAAGACGCCACCCAATAAAGAAAAGGTGATCTCGGCGGCAGAAGCAGCCGTGCTGCAGAAACAGCGTCTGTTTGAACGCGGCATCATCACCGACCGCGAACGCTACTACCAGGTTCTCGAAACCTGGACGCACGTCCGCGAACAGATCACCGTCGCCATGATGCAGGAACTGGAACATGACGAACGCGACGAAGGCGCATACGTCAACCCGGTGTTCCTGATGGCCAACTCTGGTGCCCGCGGTGGTGTCGAACAGATTCGCCAGTTGGCCGGTATGCGTGGGCTGATGGCCAAGCCGAACGGCGAAATCATCGAAACGCCCATCAAGGCCAACTTCCGTGAAGGGCTGTCGGTGCTCGAGTACTTCAGCTCGACGCACGGTGCCCGTAAGGGTCTGGCCGACACGGCCCTCAAGACAGCCGACTCGGGTTACCTGACCCGTAAGCTGGCTGACATCGCCCAGAACATGGTGATCACTCAGCACGATTGCGGTACCACCCAGGGGATCACCCGCGGTGTTGTGTACCGTGGCGAAAAGGTGGAAATCAGTCTGGCGGAAGCCATCCGCGGTCGTGTCAGCCGTACCAACATCGTGAACCCGATCACCGACGAGGTCATCGTTCGCGACGGCTCGCTGATCACGATTGACGTGGCCCGCAAGATCGAAAAGCTGGGTCTCGAACGCATCCAGGTGCGCAGCCCCATGACCTGCGAAGCCCCCTTGGGCATGTGTCGCCTGTGTTACGGGATGGACCTGTCGACCGGGGCGCTGGTGGAAGACGGCATGGCCGTCGGCATCATCGCCGCCCAGAGTATCGGCGAACCTGGTACTCAGCTCACGATGCGTACGTTCCACGGGGGTGGTACTGCCAGCCGTGACGTTGAAGAAAACGAAATTAAGACCAAGCGTGCCGGTTTCGTCCGCCTGGCCCGAATTCGCAGCGTGCTCAATGCCCAAGGTCAGAACGTGGTGCTCGCCCGAAACGGCGAAGTCATCATCGTCGACCAGAAAGAGCGCGAACTCGAAAAATACACGATTCCCAACGGTGCCGTGCTGCTCGTCAATGAAAACGACGAGATCAAGGCGGGACAGGTCATCTGCCAGTGGGATCCCCTGTCAGTGCCCCTGCTGGCCGAAGTCGGCGGTAAAGTACGTTACGAAGACTTCATCGAAGGCGAGTCGATCCGCAGCGAAGTTGATGCCAGCGGCCGTTCGCGTACGATGATCATCGAGCACAAGGGGGATCTGCACCCCCAGATTATGCTGGAAGACGCATCGGGAAAAATTCTCGACTTCTACTTCCTGCCGGAAAAAGCCATCGTCGAAGTTCCGGACAACGAAATGATCTCGGCTGGTACGGTGCTCGCCAAGACGCCCCGTGATCTGGGTGGTACCCAGGACATCACGAGCGGTCTGCCGCGCGTCACCGAACTGTTTGAAGCCCGACGTCCGAAAGATCCGGCGATTATCGCCGAAATCGATGGCGAAGTGGACTTGATGGCCGAAAAGAAGCGCGGCAAGCGCGTGATCATTGTGCGAGCCCAGGATGGCACCGAGAAGGAATACGTCATTCCTCACGGAAAGCACCTGCGTGTTCACGGCAAAGACCTCGTGAAAGCCGGCGACGCGCTGGTCGACGGACCTCTCGTGCCGCACGATATTCTGCGGGTGAGCGGTGAAGAAGCCGTGCAGCAATACCTGCTGCGGGAAATTCAGAACGTCTATCGTTCGCAACGCGTGGAAATCGACGACAAGCACATCGAAATTATCATCGCCCAGATGCTTCGCAAGGTGCGCGTCGATCGCGTGGGTGACACGACGTTGCTGCCTGGTATCGTGATCGACAAATTCGAACTGCGCAAGATCAACGATGCACTGTTGAAATGCGTCAAAATTGAAAAGACCGGCGACACGGAATTCCATGTCGACGACGTCGTGCCGCTGGCGACTCTGGACGAAGTGAATGCCCAGGTCGAAGCCGCGGATGGAAAACCGGCCAAGCATGTCAAACCGAAGCCGGCCTCGGCGAGCCCGCAGTTGCTGGGGATCACCAAGGCCGCCGTGCAGAGCGAGAGCTTTATCTCGGCTGCCAGCTTCCAGGAAACGACCAAGGTGCTGACCGAAGCCGCGCTGGCAGGCAAGATGGACCTGCTGGTGGGGTTGAAAGAAAACGTCATTCTGGGACACCTGATTCCGGCGGGAACCGGTTTCAAGTCCCACCAGGATTCCGAAGTCCGGGTCCGGCCGGAAGCGGCCCAGGAACAACAGCAGGAACGCGACCGCGTCCGTGCGGCACGTGCTGCCATGCTGCAGGAACCGGCCCCCGGTACCCCAGACGACGGTTCCCGAAAATCGTCGGTGCTCGACTCCCTGTCACCCGACGAATAAGAACTCCTGTGAGGTGTCCCGCCACTCCCTGCGGCGGGACACACCTCCCGGGAACGCCGGTGTCCGCGGCGTCCTGGCAGAATCTCGCGGAAATTTGCGTGGACAAGTCGAACAAGTGTGTACAGAACGTGTTGAACGGACGGCACTTCTGAAATCGCTACGGAGAGCACGAACGCCGGCCTGGCCGACGCAGGTGGACAGGTCTCACTCCAGGCGGGAAATGCCTGGACAGGAAAACCGGAAGGAAATTCCCCGCCGCGCGACTTGACCATTTATCAGCGTGCGGTTACATTGGCTGTTTCGTTTGATCTCACGCCGCAGAATTGGTTCCGGGGAACCCTTGGCTCGAAGTTTCGAGCATCTGCGGTGAAGTCATTTAGAGAGGAGCCAGCGGCTCCTCGGCCCAGGTTTGGTCTCAATGCCCACGATTAATCAACTTGTGCGGAAACCCCGCGTCGTTCAGAAATCCAAGTCGAAGACTCCGGTGCTCGAAGGCTGCCCGCAGAAGCGCGGCGTGTGCCTGCAGGTGAAGACCGTGACCCCCAAGAAGCCGAACTCGGCTTTGCGTAAGGTGGCACGTGTTCGCTTGTCGAATGGCAAGGAAATCACGGCTTACATTCCGGGTGAAGGCCACAACCTGCAGGAACACTCGATTGTTCTGGTGCGCGGCGGTCGTGTTCGCGACTTGCCAGGTGTGCGCTACAAGATCATCCGCGGTGTGCTCGATACGCTGGGCGTGGCTGACCGTAAACAGGCTCGCAGCCGTTACGGTGCCAAGCAGGGCAAGGGTGGAGCACCGGCCAAGGGCGGCAAGAAGTAATTTGGCAAGTGCCGCCTTTCCCGGCGACAGGTGGGCCATTTGCAGCCTGTCACCCATTGGGCGGTATCACTGTCGGCAATACACGTTTTAAGAATTCAATCGACTCAGTCGCAGCGAGATTTTTGAGAGGCTTTGGTTTATGGCTCAGCGTATGACGGCGAGTGCTTCCCAGTTGAAGCCTGATCCCAAGTATCATTCGATTCTGGCCTCGAAATTCATCAATTGCCTGATGACCGATGGCAAGAAAACGACTGCGCAGCGGGTCTTCTACGATGCCATCGAAATGATCGCCGAGAAGGTCACCGATCAGCCGGCCATCGAAGTTTTTCATGCCGCAGTCGACAACGTGAAGCCTTCGATCGAAGTGCGTTCACGACGCGTGGGTGGTGCCAACTACCAGGTTCCCACACAGGTCAACTCGCGACGTCAGCAGGCTCTGGCCATCCGCTGGATCCTGGAAGCCTGTCGCGAAAAGAAGGGTCGGCCGATGCACCAGTTGCTGGCCGAAGAACTGGTCTCGGCGTACAAGCGCGAAGGCGCCGCAATGACCAAGCGCGATAACGTGCACCGTATGGCCGACGCCAACAAGGCGTTTGCCCACTTTGCGTGGTAATCTGACTCCGGTACCGACCCACAGCGCCAGCGAGGGCGGGTCCGCGAGTTTTCGATTCGACAGGATTTCGCCACGGCCCGAATTCGGGTTGCGGCGAAATCCCTCCGGCACGGCGACGACGCAGTCTCGGGCAGGCGCTTCGGGTTGGTCAGCAACACTCCTGCGAGCGCGATCTCATGGCCACCGAACCTGCAGCCACAGTCGTCGAGAAAATCCGTAACATCGGCATCATTGCCCACATCGATGCGGGCAAGACGACCACCACCGAGCGGATTCTGTTTTACGCCGGCGCGTCCCACCGCATGGGAAACGTCGACGACGGCACCACGCAGACCGACTTCGACCCCGAAGAGCAGGAACGCGGCATCACGATCTACTCCGCGGCTGTCACCTGCCGCTGGCGTGATTGGCAGATCAACATCATCGACACTCCGGGCCACGTCGATTTCACCGCGGAAGTCGAGCGCTCGCTGCGCGTGCTCGACGGCGGCATCGTTGTGTTTTCCGCTCGTGAAGGAGTCGAAGCCCAGAGCGAAACGGTCTGGCGCCAGGCCAACAAATACGGAGTGCCGCGAATCTGCTTCATCAACAAGATGGATCGGATTGGTGCGGGATTCGAACGCACTTTCCAGCAGATCACCGAGCGCCTGGCTGCGAACCCCGTCGCGATCATGATTCCGATCGGCGCCGGCCCCCAGCCGAATGCCACCGCGTTTCGGGGCTTGATCGATCTCATTGAAATGCGGGCCATCTACTTCGACGAAAACTCCCAGGGTTCAAAATTCGAGTTCGCCGAGATCCCCGAAGACTGCCGCGAGATGGCTGACGAATGGCGCTCGAAACTGGTCGAACAAGTCGCACTGCTCGACGACACGGTGTTTGCGAAGTTCGTTGAAGAGCAACCAATTGAAGCCGATGAAATTCGTCGGCTGTTGCGCGTCGGAACGCTGTCGCGCGCACTGCAGCCGGTGCTGTGCGGGTCATCACTGAAGTACATTGGAGTCCAGCCGCTGCTGGACGCCGTGGGGCAGTTCCTCCCCAGCCCGATCGACCGCCCCCCCGTGCAGGGACTCAACCCCAACGCGAAAAAAGAAACTGTCGAAGTCCGGAAGCCCACCACGAAGGATCCGTTCTGTGGACTGGTCTTCAAGATCGTCGCGGACCCGCATGGCGATCTGTGTTTCGTCCGGGTCTATTCGGGCGTCTTGAAAGCGCGATCGCGGCCGCTCAATCCGCGACTGGGTAAGAAAGAAATGGTCAGCCAGCTCTGGCATATCCAGGCTGACCGCCGTGAGAAACTGGAGACCGAATCGGTCGACGCTGGCGAAATCATCGGTATCACGGGCATCAAGGACTCCGCCACCGGCGACACGCTGTGCGAAGCCAATCATCCGATCGCGCTCGAGAGCATTGCCTTTCCTGAGCCGGTCATTTCGATGGCCGTCGAACCTGAATCCAGCGCCGACCGCCGTAAACTGGCGGAAACATTGCAAATGCTCTCGCGCCAAGATCCGACGTTTCGCGCCGTGGTCAACGAAGAGACCGGCCAGACCTTGATCAGCGGGATGGGTGAACTGCACCTGGAAGTGATTCGGCACCGGATGGAGCGCGATTTCAAGCTCAACGTCCGTGTGCATCGCCCGCGCGTCAGTTACCGCGAAACAGTCAAGAAGACGCAGGTTTCGACCGGCGAATTCTCGCGACATGCCGCCGGGGTCACGCAGTTTGCACGGGTGAATCTGAAACTCGAGCCCCAGCCCGAGAACGATTCGGTCACGGTCAAAAACGAGGTGAAGCCCGGTTCGCTGTCGCCTGAACTCCTCGCACTGGTCGAGCAGGCGGTGCGTGAAACCGCGCAAGGGTCAGGGATGCTCGGCTACCCGTTGATTCAGGTCAAATTCACCATTCTGTCGATCGAACACTCGGAACTGGAAAACCCCGAAGCCTCGTTTCTGGCCGCCGCCAGCGATGCCGTGTTGCGCGGCGTCAATGACGCGGGCGTCGTCCTGCTGGAACCGATCATGAAACTCGAAGTTGTGACTCCCGATGAATTTCTCGGGAATATCCACTCGGATCTCATGGCCCGCCGGGCGATCATCGTCGGCACCGACCAGCGCGGCGACCTGCAGGCGATTGCAGCCGAGGTGCCACTGGCCACGATGTTCGGCTACTCCACCCAGGTCCGCAGCCTGTCCCAGGGGCGGGCATCGTACTCCATGGAGCCGTTGAAGTACGCCGACGCTCCGCCGGAAGTTTTGAAGGAAATGCTCGGCGAATAGCAGTCAGCATAATCCACCCCGGACGTCTGGCTTCCCGACATCCTGGTGGGCCCGGTGGTTCGACTTCGCCCATTCACAAATCGCGCCCCGGTTCTTGCCTTCAACAGTCGCTTCGCAGGCACCGGTGTCCATTTTTTCTGTACACCCAGATGTAACGACCGCGTGTTTCGCGAATCAGGCCGGTTCAGCGATCGCGAAACGGCTGCAGGCAGTCGTGGAAGTCATCGGAAACCTGACCAAACTGCGAGAGCACGTTGAACTGGTCCCAGCGGTCATGGGGTTTTTCAAATAAAACGGCCGCTGAAAGGTCGGTTTCGGTTCCCTGATCTCCCGGCTCAGCGTAGAAGAACTCGTCGGTCCGCAGTCCCCATTCTGTCCGCCCCGATCCCATCCAGAGCACGTCACGAATTTCGTCGACGGTATTTCGGACGAGGGGCAGCAAGCTCTTCCCGGCCAGATCGAGGTCGTTCTCTGCGAGTGGTGGTGTTTCACAGGGCACCGCCAACCAGTCGAGCAGTGTCGGCCCGATGTCGGTCGTCTGCACGAGGGCCGAACGGCGGGTTCCCGCCTGATCCCGTTCCGGCAGGCGAACCCAGAGCGGCGCATGCACGCTCTCGGCCCGTAACGGTGCCTGGGCTTCGTCCAAACGGCCGTGTTCACCCAATGCTTCACCGGCTCCCGCAGTCACGATCAACAGGGCACCGCGCCATTCAGGAGACGCATCAATAGCCTGCAGAAGTTTTCCCAGCCAGCGATCGACCAATGTTGCATAGGCGGCATACATCGCACCGGCATAGCGCCAGTCGAGCGATTCGTCTACCGTACTGCGCTGAGCCTCACTCGCGTCTTCAGATTCCTCGGCGGCCGATTCGACAGTTTCTCTCTCGTGGGAGTCTTCGTGATCCTCAGTTTCGTTTTCGTCATCGGCAGCGTCGGCGGTTTCGTCGTCCTCCGGCTGGGTCGAATCGACAGTACGCTCATCTCCCTGTGCTGCCAGGCCAAACTCTTCGAGATACAGATCACTGAAAACTTCGGGCGGAATCCAGGGTGTGGGAATCCCCCGCGATTTGACCCACAACACAGCGGGCCCCGATCCAGTCGGCGAGCCGGTTAACCACCGACTGACTTCTTGTACCGTGCAGGCAAACGGGGTTTCCTGTTCGGGGACTTCAAAACCATCGCGGCCTGCGACGCTTTGAACGTGACCAAAGGGGGGTGCGATGCTGATGTCGTCTTTGCCATCCGACTCGATGAACAACCGCGTCTGAACTCCAGCGGCGTGCAGTACATCGCACCAACTTGGGCAGGCCCGCTGCTCGTCGTGATCGAGCGGAAACTGCACGCGGCCAGTCCACCACGCATGGTTCGCCGCGGCGGGGTCAATGTTGTCGCTGAAATGGCGATCAAAGGTAATCCCCTGCGCGGCCAGGCGATCGAGATGCGGCGTCTCAATCCAATCGTTGCCGTAACTGCCGAGATACCCCAGGTGCCAATGGTCGAAACTGATAACGATGGCCCGTGGCGCAACAGACATGTTCAGACGGCTCTCAGAGTTCCAGCAGACCTTCGTCAACGGCGGGCACATCGGCTCCGGCCAGGTTGCCGATGGCGCTCAGGAACCGAGCCGATGCCCACAGCGGAATTATAGCAATTCGCACTGATCGAGTAGGTCGTACGTCTGGCTATTTGGCCGGCTTCTCAGCTTCTTTTTCGCCACCGCTCAACTGAATCTTGCCCGGATCGGCAGCTGATTTCTGTGGCTCGGAAATCGCCACGACCGTGGGAATTTCCTGCACATGCTGGCCCGGTTTGGTGCCGACCGAGTTCATGATTTCGTATTGCAGCGTGCCCGACTGTTTGGGTCCCACGCCAAAATAAAAGGAATTGGTGTCGTCGGCCCGTGACAGCGAGACGCCCCCTTCCCCCAGTTGTCGGCGTGATTTGGCGTCGTACACGACAATACCGATCTTGGCGATCGCCTTCTGACTGTCGTGCGTGATCAGCTTGATGTCAGGAATTCCAATCATTCCGGGGGCCGTGAACCCGGGCACACCGATATACGAACTGTTGACGTCGGTTCCGACCGAACCACTGCGCAATTCCATGACACAGTCAGCATCTTCGATCTTGGTGGCCAATGCCGCTCCCGCCTGCAGCAATTTGTGGCGCACCGAACCGATGACGTAGCCTTTGTCGATGCAGTCGACGTATTTCTCTTCGACGAACACGTTCGCCCCGGCCAGGGGAGTGAAGTCAATTTTGTTCAACGACTGATCGACGGCATTGGAGATTAGCAACTGCTCGGTCGCCGTGCGCGCCGTGTTCGATTGCTTGCTCGACGAGCAGCCGACGACACCCGTCCCGAGAGACAATAGACACAAGACGGACAGTAATCGCAGGCGATAAAACAGCATGGCCACGTCCTTGGGGCGCTCAAATTGTTCGCAGGGGGAATGAGAGAGGCCGAGTTTCTAAACCAAACCTCAGATTCGGTCAATCGCATTTTCACGGCGAAATGACCGAACTGCTTCCATTTCCCCACGAAATGAGGGCCCGATCTGGGGAATGGCAGATGCTTGAGACTGCTGAAATAACACAGCTGAGCGGGTCAAGGCACAGGCAGCCAAAGGATGCCGCTGGCGAGCAGCCAGCTTACGCACATCAACCCGGCATGTCGCAACTTTCGATCACGCGAACTTTCAAACGTTCGCGCCATGCCGTTGCGCCCATGTGACATGGCAAGACAATCGGCTGCAGGCACAGATCAGGACGTTCTGTCCGCAGCCGTCTCCCGGATCGCGATCGTAGAAATCGCGGCGGCCTATTCCGCCTTCTTTTTCGGCAGGGCAATGGAATACAGCATGGTCACAGAGCCCACCGAAAGCAGGCTGAAGGCGGCCCATTCGGGAGGATCGATCACCCGCTTCTTGGCCTTTTCCGTGCTCTGGAAGAAGCCACGGAAACCGGTCTTTTCCTGAACCTCGGCGTCAGTGGTCAGCACAATCTTGTCGACGACCAACAATGCTCCGCCCCACATGGTCACAAACATTCCAATGGCGAAAAACATGGATCGTAACATGGCTGCACACCCTCTCTGTGAATTCCTCAACCGCGCGGTATTGCGCGATCATCCACTCACTCATATCGGAAGGGCACAGGCCACACTTGATCATCACCCCGGCTGGCCGGGCGGAATTCTCCTGTGGGGCAACTCGAATTCTGGATTTACGTATTGTACGATGGACG
Organism: Planctomycetota bacterium; assembly: GCA_018242565.1. GTDB lineage: Bacteria > Planctomycetota > Planctomycetia > Planctomycetales > Planctomycetaceae > JACQFH01. Next base: position 33,673 of record JAFEBR010000305.1, read on the forward strand.
GTCTTTGCGGAATTTGACGGTTTCAATTGTTTGACTGGAGGGTTGCGACGTGGAAGCGAGTCTGGTGCTGTTGCCCGGTGATGGAATTGGTCCGGAAGTGGTCGCGGAAGCGAAACGCGTGCTGGACGTCATCGCCACCCGATTCGGTCACAAATTCCATACGG